>NZ_JROX01000241.1:0-3855 GCF_000800955.1 Kocuria sp. ZOR0020 | reverse complement strand
GCGGTGGACGCCGTCGAACTTCACGGAGGCGGCGTCCCACCCCACGGTCACGACGTCGTCCGGGAAGGCCGCCACCAACCGCCCGCGGAAATCCGCGCGGGTCTGTGCCGGTGGGGTCCAGATGGCGGCTCGGATCTGGTCATTCGTGAACAGGGTCTGGATGCGACCGGCAGCAGCCAGGCGGTGGTAGAGACCCTTGGCGGGGTTGACGTCGTGATACTGGAGGTCGATGGCTGCCAGCTGGGGTGCGTTCCACTCCAGGTTGCCCCGGTCCTTGTAGGTCAGCAGCAACTGGTACTTGGCCATCCAGTCCAGGCGATCGGCCAGGGCCATGGGGTTGGTCTCCAGAGTGTCCAGAACCTCGCGCCACAGGTGCAGGATCTCGGCGGTGTCGGCATCCGGGTCCGGACCTTCCAGGGCTTCGGCGGCTTCCAGGAAGAGCCGCTGGACCTGCACGCCGGTCAGCCTGCGGCCATCCCGTGTGGGCACTGTGGCCTGCAAGGTGGGGTCATGACTGATGGTGTGGATGGCCTCCACGGGATCGTAGAGCGGGATCACCGGGGCGGCTTTGTGCTCCACCAGACGCAGGACCAGGGAGGTGATGCCGAACTTCAACAGTTGGGAATGGTGGGCCAGGTTGGCGTCTCCCACAATCACGTGAAGTCTGCGGTACTTGGAGTCATCCGCGTGGGGCTCGTCCCGGGTGTTGACGATCGGCCGGCGCACGGTGGTTTCCAAACCCACCTGACGTTCAAAGAAGTCTGCACGTTGGCTGATCTGGAATCCCGGCCGGGCACCGTCCGTGCCCAGACCCACGCGGCCTGCACCACACACCACTTGACGGGAGGCGAAGAACGGCAGCAAGGCCTCGTGCAACCGGTCCAGGTTGGTGTCCCGGGGAATCTGGTAGTTCTCGTGCGAACCGTAGGAAGCTGATTTGCCGTCGGTGTTGTTCTTGTAGAGGTGGATGGGCTCCAACCCGGTGGCCTCGGCCGATGCCGCCAGAACCTCCACCACGGTGGCTGCCGCGGCATCCCCGGCCAGGTCATAGAGCACGGCATCACGCGGGGTGAGCACCTCCGGGGAGGAATACTCCGGGTGGGAGTGGTCCACGTAGAGCCGGGCGCCGTTGGGCAGCACCGTGTTCATCACGATCCGGGCGGCGTAGTCCTCCCACATGCCCTGTTCCGCCAGGGCTTCTGCCGCGATTTCCTCACTGGTCAGCACCGGGGCGGTGTCCGTGAGCTGGGTGGGGTGAGCCTTGGCCCGTTCCATGGCAAAGCCACGGGAATCCTGCAACGGAGTTTCCGAGCTGTAGTCAAAATCGGCCACCGTCTCCCCCACTGCACCCAGCTCACGGCGCACCAGGGCCGCATAGGCGGTGACCACCCGGGTGGAGAGCACCGTGGCGTTGGCCATCGGCTTGGCAGGTGCCAACACTCCGAACTCGGTTTCCGCCCCCATCACGCGGCGCACACTCATGCCCGAAGACCCCCGGTGTTCTCCTCCGGACGCGGTCCGCGGTGCATCACGATCCGCAGATCGGCAATGGTGTCCCCGCGGCGCCCGGAGATCCGTGCCCAGTCATCAGGATCAGAGGTGTCCGGCAGGTCCTGTTGCTCCATGAACTCCTGGGCCACCGCCTGGCGCACGTGCTCCATGCTGATGCCACGCACCTGGCGGGTCAGCAGATCCTTGATGGCCTGCTTCTTGGCCCGGTCCACAATGTTGCGGATCACCGCACCGGAGGCGAAGTCGGAGAACCACAGGGTTTCGCGCTCGCCGGCCTTGTAGGTGATCTCCAGGAACCGGGTGGCATCCGTCTGGGCGTACATGGTTGCCACTCCGGCGTCGATCAGTGCCTCCACCGCAGCTTCCCGGGAGCCTGCGGCAATGATCTCTTCCTGCTGCAACGGCAGATCCGGGGTCAGGTAGAGGGCAAAGATCTCCCGGGCTCCGGCAGCATCCGGGCGGTCGATCCGGATCTTGACGTCCAACCGCCCGGGGCGCAGCACGGCCGGGTCTATCATGTCCTCCCGGTTGGTGGCGCCCACAATGATCACGTTGTCCAGCTTCTCCACGCCGTCGATCTCCGTGAGCAGCTGCGGGACAATGGTGGTTTCCACATCTGAGGAGACCCCGGAGCCGCGGGTGCGGAACAGGGAGTCCATCTCGTCAAAGAACACCACCACGGGGATGCCGGCCTCGGCTTGTTCCCGGGCGCGGGTGAAGATCTGGCGGATCTGCCGCTCGGTCTCCCCGACGTATTTGTCCAGCAGCTCGGGGCCCTTGATGTTCAGGAAGTAACCCTTGGCTTGCTCCCGCCCGGACTTTTCTGCCGCACGCTCGGCAAGGGACCGTGCCACGGCTTTGGCGATCATGGTCTTGCCGTTGCCTGGCGGACCGTAGAGCAGGATGCCCTTGGGCGGGGTAAGTTTGTGCTGCCGGTACAGGTCCGGGTGGACAAACGGCAGCTCCACGGCGTCCTTGATGGCCTCGATCTCCGCACCCAGGCCACCGATGTCCTGGTAGCGCACGTTGGGCACTTCCTCTAGCACCAGTTCCTCCATGCCGGTGCGCTTGACCACCTCCAACGCAAAACCCGTACGGTGGTCGATGCTGACGGTCTGCCCCGGCTGCGGCGGGTTCTTGTGCAGGGTCCCGGACATGCGCAGCACCCGCTCCTCATCGGAACGCCCCACGGTCACCACACGGGTGCCGTCCACCACCTCGCGCACATTGGCCAGTTCGCCCGTGGCCTCGTAGCCCAACACCGCAACGACGACGGAGTGCTCATCCACCAGGATCTGACGCCCTGGCTCCAGGGCACCCTGTGGCACCAGCGGAGAAACTGCACAGCGCACGTTGCGCCCGGATACCATCACATCCGTGCTGATGTCCTTGGTGCCTGCCGAGTTCCCGGCGGGAATCACGCGGATCAACGTCCCCACGGACAGCGGCAGGGCCAGATCATGTTCCAGGGCCTTCTTGAGCTTGGTGATCTGCTCGCGGGCACCCTCCAACGCGGTGCGCAGCTTCTGGTTCTGCTGTCCGGCGGTGGCCAGTTGCCGGTCCAGGTTTCGCTTTTCCTCCCGCACGATTGCAACCTGCCGGTGGGCTGTGGCCAGCTGGGCGGCCCGCTGGTCCGTGCCGTTCTCCGCTGCCGGGTGGGATGCGTTCGATGGGGAGTCGGTCATCGTCGTCGTCAATCCTGATCCTGCCCGGGGCCGGGCATGCAGTGGTGGGTAAGGGCCTACCGCCCAACTCTATGCCCTGTGCTGTGGGTGGGTCCCTGGCCGTGGGGTGCGTGGGTCTGTGTTTAGGTGAAGGGGTGTCGATTCGTACGCCCTCCCCTGGATTCCCCGCAGGCTCGCCGCAGTACCGGCGCATCCTGGGCACGCTGGGTCTGGGTGGGCTGGCGAATTTTGCGGTGATCTACTTTGTGCAGCCGCTGCTGCCGCAGTTCGCACGGTCTTTCGCCGTTGCTGAAGGTGCCACGGGAGCCGCGCTGTCTGCCACCACCCTGGCCATGATGGTGGGGCTGTTGCTGGCCGGGCCGCTGGCGTATGCCCTGGGTCGAATCTGGGTGATGTCCGGGTCCCTGGTGCTCTCCGGCCTGTTCACCCTGGGGTGTGCCCTGGCTTCGAACTGGGAAATCTTCCTGGTGCTGCGAGCGCTTTCCGGTCTGGCCCTGGCAGGCCTACCGGCCATTGCGCTGGCGTATCTGCGGGAGCAGGTGGACAACGCGGCGCATCCGGCGGCCAACGCGTTCTACATTGCCGGAACGGCCATGGGCGGGGCGCTGGGACGTCTGCTGCCGCAACCACTGTCCGAGCTGGGTGGGTGGCAGGTCTC
>NZ_JROX01000240.1:0-984 GCF_000800955.1 Kocuria sp. ZOR0020 | reverse complement strand
TGTATCGCCCCGGGTCTGGTGGAGGCTCTGATTCCACGGGAGGATGAGGAGCATGGCAGCACCGAGGAAGTACCCGGACGAGCTTCGGGAGAGAGCCACGAGGATGGCTGTTCAGGCGCGACGGGATCCATCGACGAGGTCGGGCACGTTCCGTCGTGTGGGCGAGCAGCTCGGGATCAATCCCGAGACTCTGAGGAATTGGGTCGTGCAGGCCGAGGTTGACGAGGGGCACCGTCCCGGGACCACGACCAGCGAGTCCCAACGCCTGGTCGAGCTGGAGAAGGAAGTGCGTGAGCTGCGCCGGGCGAACTCGATCCTGAGGTCGGCGTCGGCTTTTTTCGCGGCGGAGCTCGACCGTCCACAGCGTTGATCGTGGAGTACATAGACCAGCACAAGCATGAGTTCGGCGTCGAGCCGATCTGTCGGACGCTGACCGCAGCGGGCACGCAGATCGCGCCGAGCACGTACTACGCGTTCAAGACCCGCCCACCCTCGAGACGGGCAGTGCGCGACGAGGAACTGCTGGTCCAGATCCACCGCGTCCATGCGGCGAACTTCGGCGTCTACGGGGCGAAGAAGGTCCATGCCCAGTTGCTGCGGGAGGGCATCTCGGTGGCGCGTTGCACGGTCGAGCGGCTCATGCGCGTCGCGGGGTTGCGAGGGATCAGCCGGGCCAAGGGCCCACGCACCACGATCTCCGGTCGCGGCCCCGACAATCGACCTGACCTGGTCGAACGTGACTTCACGGCGACTGCTCCGAACCAGTTGTGGGTCGCGGATATCACCTACTGCCGCACCTTCGCCGGCTGGGTGTATGCCGCGTTCGTCATCGACGTGTTCTCCCGCCGCGTGGTCGGCTGGCAGCTGTCGAAGTCGCTGCGGACGGACCTTGCGTTGGACGCGCTCGAGATGGGCATCTGGACCCGCGATCACGCAGGCCAGGCCGTCACCGAGCTCACGCATCACAGCGATAAGGGCGTTCAA
>NZ_JROX01000239.1:0-18560 GCF_000800955.1 Kocuria sp. ZOR0020 | reverse complement strand
TGGGGCACACCCGCCGCTCTTTGGTGATGTGCCACGAGCAGGCGATCGACGACGTCGTCGCCCAGAAGAAGAACGAGGCCAACGGCGAGTTCACCTTTGACCTGTTCGCCATGGGTGGCGACGACGACGCCGCAGACTCCCAAGGCACACAGGTGGATGTCCCGGACGTACCCGAGTGGGAGCGCAAGGACATGCTCTCCTTTGAACGAGAGATGTTGGGGCTTTACGTCTCCGACCACCCCCTGCGTGGTTTGGACGACGCCTTGGGACAGTACTCGGACACCACCGTCCAAGCACTGTTGGCCGAGGACGGTGGCAAGCCGGACGGGGCGATCGTGACCGTGGCCGGGATGATCACCTCCGTGCAGCGGCGGATCGCCAAGTCCTCCGGCAACGCCTACGCGCGGATCGAGCTGGAGGACCGGACCGGTTCCGTGGAGATCATGTTCTTCGGCAAGACCTACGCACCCATTGCAGGGGTGCTGGCCGAGGACCTGATCTGTTCGGTCAAGGCCCGCCTGCAGAAGCGCGACGACGGTTCCACGTCCCTGTCCGCCATGGAGTTGACCGTTCCTGAGATCAACCCGGACGGACATTCCGGTCCGGTCAAGATCGCCCTGGCGGAACACAAGGCCACGGAGCAGACGGTCAACGCCTTGGCCGAGGTGCTGCGCAATCACCGGGGGGACTCGGAGGTGCGGGTGCATCTGGAGACCCAACGCTCCCTGCAGATCTGGTCACTGCCACCTCAGTACCGGGTTTCGGCCTCACCGGCCTTGTTCGGGGATCTGAAAGTGCTGTTGGGTCCGGCATGCCTGGAAGTAGCCAACTGAGAACTGTCCGTGCCGCGCCCGTAGAATGACGCGTGTGAATGCCAGTGCCGATTCCTCCACTCCCAACCGCTGCGAATCACCGGTCTACGGTGAGCACGCACCCACCATGCGGGTGATTGACCTGCGTGGTCAGGATCTGAGCTGGGCGCAGTTGCGTGCGGCCGTCCCGCGTCAGACTCCGCAGTCCCTGAATCAGGCGGAGGCCACGGTTCGCGCCATCATCGAGGACGTCCAGGCCCGTGGTCCTGCGGCACTTCGGGAGTACGCGGGGCGCTTCGATCGAGTCGAGCAGGACCGCATCAAGGTTGATGCAGCTGCCATCCAGGATGCCGTGCACCAGCTGGATCCGGCCGTTCGCCACGGGTTGGAGTCCGCCATCGCGCGGTGCCGTGCTTTCGCTGCGGCCCAGCGTCCGGCGGATGCGGAAGTTGAGGTGGCACCTGGCGCCAAGCTGGTGCACCGGTGGACGCCAGTGGCTCGCGTGGGACTTTACGTTCCCGGCGGTTTGGCGGTGTATCCGTCATCAGTGGTCATGAACGTGGTTCCGGCTCAGGCCGCCGGGGTGGATTCCGTGGTGTTGTGCACCCCGCCGCAGGCGGAGTTCGGTGGCCTCCCGCACCCCACGATTCTGGCGGCTGCCGGGTTGTTGGGGGTTGACGAGGTGTGGGCCATCGGCGGAGCCCAGGCACTGGCTGCCATGGCTCACGGAGTGAGCGACCCCGACCACGGTGACACGCTGGAAGCAGTGCAGACCATCACCGGCCCCGGCAACATATTTGTGGCCACCGCCAAGCGTCTGCTGCGTTCTGTGGTGGGCGTGGATGCGGAAGCCGGAACCACGGAGATCGCGGTGATTGCCGATCACACGGCACAGGCCGATTACGTGGCTGCTGACCTGATTTCCCAGGCCGAGCATGATCCGGACGCGGGCTCGGTGCTGATCACCCACCAGCCGGACGTGGCCGATCGCGTGGCTGCTGCCGTTGCTCGCATGGCGCCGCAGGCTCGTCATGCTGAACGCATCAAGACCGCGTTGGAAGGCCCTCAGTCCGGCGTCATCCTGACGGAGAGTCTTGATGCCTCCATTCAGGCAGCGGATGCCTACGCGGCAGAACACCTGGAGATCCATACGGACAACGCCTGGGAGGTAGCGGCACGTGTGCGCAATGCCGGTGCCATCTTCGTGGGCCCCTACAGCCCGGTTCCACTGGGCGATTATGCGGCTGGTTCCAATCACGTGTTGCCCACTGGTGGTTCTGCAGTTCATGCACAAGGTCTGTGTACCACCAGTTTCATGAAGGCCGTTCAGGTCATCGAATACACGCAGGAGGCTCTGGGAGCCCTGCAGACGGACATTGTGGCCCTGGCAGAGGCGGAGAATCTGCCCAATCACGGCGTGGCCGTCACAGTCCGCGCCGCTGCCGCAACGGGTGGAGAGGGCTGAGGGGTGCACTGTCCGTTCTGCCGCCACCCCGATTCCAAGGTCGTGGACTCCCGCACCACGGACGACGGCGCCGCCATCCGTCGGCGCCGCCAGTGCGGTTCATGTGGTCGGCGGTTCTCCACCTTGGAGACCACCACCATTGCCGTGATCAAACGCTCCGGGGTCACCGAGCCCTTTGAGCGCTCCAAGATCGTCTCCGGGGTACGGAAGGCCTGCCAGGGGCGGCCCGTGACGGAAGACGACCTTGCCAAGTTGGCGCAGGAGGTGGAAGAAGCCGTCCGGTCCCAGGGCATAGCGGAGATCGAGGCCCATGAGGTGGGGCTGGCCATCCTCCAGCCCTTGCGACGCCTGGACGTGGTGGCCTACCTGCGGTTTGCCTCCGTCTACCAGGCGTTCAACGATCTCAATGATTTTGAGGCGGCCATTGACGTCCTGCGGCAGGAGCAGCAGGTTCAGGCCGCGGGCCAGCAGGCGTTGGTGGAGGAGGGCGGTCACGCGCCGCGCCGATCCAAGCGGGCTGCTGCAAACACTCAAGCCAAGACTCAGACTCGTGGCGGGAAGGCTCGTGAGTCCGCGTCTGCAGAGACTCAACCTGCGCAGGAACGTTTGCTTTGATCCTGGCCGGTGGGCGCTACAGGCCTGGTTGAGGGTTAACACCCGGCAACGTAGCGGCCAACTTCCGGTGTGTCCTACGATGAACCAGAAAATTTCCTGAACTTCCGGGTTGCTTTTCTCGGAAACATGGTCATAAACTGAACGCACAAAGCCCGGTAGGGGTTGCGGAGGGGAAGCCGCGACACCTGCCGGGCTTTATTCATGCCCCAACACTTGCATGAAGTTCGGCAGTGGGATGAGGCTTTGCCGGTGGCAATCACTCTGAAGTTTCAGGTGAAAGTTTAAGCGTGCAAACTTGCGCGACACATGAGATCACCACCTGCTGCTGAGATCACCGACAACGGGGTGTCATCTCAGCAGCAGGTGGTGATGTCACGAGTAGGGGCCCGGTACCGAGGGGCTCAGGGCCGCGGGCTGGGTGCGCTCAGGCCTCTCCGGTGGTGGAGATGGTTTCGCCTTCCGCCCACAGGGCAGCACCCACGATGCCTGCGTTGTTGCGCAGCTGTGCCACCTTCAGGGGCGTGTTCAGTTCCAACAGGGGCAGGAACTTGTCCGCCTTCTTGGACACTCCGCCTCCGATGATGAACAGCGACGGCGTGAACAGCATCTCCACGTGCTCAAAATAAGGCTGCAGGCGCTTGGTGGCCCACTTTTTGAAAGACAAGTCATCCCGCTCGCGCGCGGTGGCAGAAGCGCGCGTTTCGGCGTCGTGTCCATCCAGTTCCAGGTGGCCCAGTTCAGCGTTGGGCACCAGCTTGCCGTCCACGATCAGTGCGGAACCGATGCCCGTGCCCAGGGTCATCACCAGCACCGTCCCGGAGACGTCCTTGCCCGCCCCGTAAAGGGTTTCGGCCAGGCCGGCGCCGTCGGCGTCGTTGAGGGCGGCCACCGGGCGGTTGAGCTTCCCCGCCAGAAGACCCGCGATGTTGGCACCCACCCAGGTGGGGTCGATGTTGGCGGCCAGCAACGTCACGCCGTCCTTGACGATGGAGGGCACGATCACGCCGATGGGGGAGTCCGGTTCAGGAGCCCCCTCACGGGTCTGCAGTTCCGCGACGATCTGTTGAATGACCTCAGCCACGGCCTCCGGAGTGGCGGGCTGCGGGGTGGGGATGCGGTATCGCTCACCCACCAGATCCCCGACCTCAAGGTCCACGATTCCGCCCTTGACGCCGGTGCCTCCCACATCAATGCCGATCACGCGGCGCGGGCTGGTGGGGGAGCCCAGTGCGGCTGACGGTGCAGGATCGTCAGGGCGCTGGCCGGTGGTGTTGGTCTGCTTGGTGCTCATCTGGTGGGTCCTTTCGCTCACGCAGCGCTGTTGTCAGGAAGAGTAAGGATCTCGACGCCGTCGTCCGTGACCACCATGGTGTGTTCGAACTGTGCGGTGCGCAGCCGGTCCCGTGTGGTGATGGTCCAGTCGTCGTCCCACTGGTCCCACTGAATGGTGCCCAGGGTCAGCATGGGTTCAATGGTGAAGATCATCCCGGCCCGGATCTCTGAGGAGTAGGCGGGAGCGGCGTCGTAGTGCGGAATGATCAGTCCTGAGTGGAACTCGCGGCCCACACCGTGGCCGGTGAAGTCACGGACCACGCCGTAGTCAAAGCGCTGCGCGTATTTCTCAATGACGCGCCCGATCACGTTGAACTGCCGTCCGGGGCGCACTGCCTTGATGGCGCGGTTCAGGGCTTCCTGAGTGCGTTCCACCAGCAGGCGCGACTGCTCATCCACCTCGCCGACCAGGAACATAGCGTTGGTGTCCCCGTGCATGCCGTCCTTGTAGGCGGTCACGTCCAGGTTGATGATGTCCCCGTCCTCCAGCACGGTGGAGTCCGGGATGCCGTGGCAGATGACCTCGTTCAAGGAGGAGCACAGAGACTTGGGGTAACCGCGGTAGCCCAACGTGGAGGGGTAGGCACCGTGATCGCACATGTATTCGTGGGCGATTCGGTCCAGTTCATCGGTGGTGGTCCCGGGGACACACGCCCTGCCGGCTTCCTGCAGGGCGTTGGCTGCGATCCGCCCGGCAGCACGGACCCGATCGATTTCCTCAGCGGTGTACATGTTGGAGTCGTTGCCTTCATCGGCTTCCGGCTTGCCCACGTACTCCGGGCGGGTGATGGCCGCCGGAACTTGCCGCCACGGGCTGAGGACGCCGGGGGCCAGCCGCCCCACAGGGGCGGTTCCGGGCTGCGCGGGCAGGTTGTGGGACTGCCCGGAGGTTCCGGGCGTGGTGGCATTGGGTGTGCTCACGTGTTCTTGGGCTCCTGGGTCCTGGACGGTGTCTGGATCTTCCGCCAGCCTAATTGGCCTGCCCGCCTGCTGCACCGTCCACGCCGGTGCGATGTGGTTCGTGTGACGGGATGACGACGCCGTTGCGGGAGTGTGTCGTAGGCTGATCGGCAAGGGTTCCGCGCTGGTGAGAACCTTTCCGTTGGCAACACCGGCCATTGGATTGTAGAGACCGCACGGAGGACGTCATGGAGTTCTGGTACAACCTCAAGACCCGCGAGGTTGAGGTGGGCCCGCAGTCCGATTACAGCCAGTTGATGGGGCCGTATGCCTCCCGCGAGGATGCGCAGCGGGCGTTGCAGACCGCGGCCGAGAACACCAAGCGTTGGGATGACAACGAGCGTGAGTACCGCCAGGACGACTGACTGGCGGTCTCACACGGTGGGGTGGGCCGCTCAATACGTGTGTTCTTGGGCAGGGAACGCTCCTGATCGGACGTCCTGGACGTAGTCCGTCACGGCTTGGATCATCACGCCACGCAGGTCTGCATAGCGCTTGACGAACTTGGCCACCTTGCCACCGTTGAGGCCCAAAGCGTCCTGCCACACCAGGACCTGGCCGGTGGTCTGGGCCCCTGCCCCGATTCCGATGGTGGGCACAGTGAGAGCCTGATCCACGGAGGTGGCAGTTTCTGAGGGCACCATCTCCATCAGGATGCAGAAGGCGCCGGCAGCTTCCAGGGCCAGGGCATCGTCCAGAACCTTCTGGGCAGCGTCTCCGCGTCCCTGGATGCGGTAGCCGCCCATGGCGTGTTCGGACTGCGGGGTGAAGCCCACGTGGCCGATCACGGGGATACCTGCACGGCCCACGGCAGCCGCCAGGTGGGCGGTGGAGGCATCGGCCTCGATCTTCACGCCGTGCGCGCCGCCCTCCTTCATGAACCGCACCGCAGTGCGCACGGCTTGCTCGGGGGACTCCTCGTAGGAGCCGAACGGCAGATCCACCACCACAAAGGCCCGCTTGGCGGCTGCAGCCACTGCACGGCACATGGGCAGCAACTCGTCAACGGTGATGGGCAACGACGACGAATGGCCCAACACGGTGCTGCTGGCGGAATCTCCCACCAGTAGTGTGTCGATTCCCGCCTGGTCAAAAAGCTCAGCCGTCATGAAGTCGTAGCTGGTCAGCATGGTGAAACGCTCACCGGCGGCCTTGGCCTGTGCCAGATGATGGGTGCGGATCCGCTGAACCTGGGCCAGGCCGTCTCCGGTGTTTTCCTGCGGCGTTGCAGAGTTGCTCATGGGTTCCAGCCTATCGGGGGTCATGCCACCTGCTGCTGTGCAGCGGGGCTGGTTCAGCCAAGGGTGAGCGCCCGGCAGTGTACGTCCCCGGCTGTGTGAGTCAGCCGTCATGCGCCGCACCAGCCGTGTGGGTCTTCTGCCATGTAAGAGGTGTGTAAAACCTTCACGGCGGTGTTGGCCGGTGGATGGCCCGTGTGATGTGGGCGATAGGGTGGGGACCAAGACCCCAGAGCCCGTGTGAGGAGTTGTCCATGGACCGTCAGCAAGAGTTCGTGCTGCGCACCATCGAAGAACGTGACGTCCGATTTGTTCGCATGTGGTTCACCGATGTCACGGGCACTTTGAAGTCCGTGGCCCTGGCTCCGGCTGAGGTGGAAGCCGCCTTTGGAGAGGGCCTGGGATTTGACGGTTCGGCCATTGAGGGTCTGTCCCGTGTGACCGAGTCGGACATGTTGTTGCAGCCGGATCCTGCCACGTTCCAGTTGCTTCCCTGGCGTGGTGAGGACCAGCCCACGGCGCGCATGTTCTGCGACATCCTCACACCGGAGGGCCAGCCGTCCCTGGCCGATCCCCGGGGCGTCCTCAAGCGGGTCCTGGACAAGGCCGCTGCCAAGGGCCTGACCTGCTACACCGCACCGGAAATCGAGTTCTACCTTCTGAAGTCGGCGGAGCTGGATCCGCGCACGGATGAACCCGTGCCGGTGGACCGGGAAGGCTACTTTGACCACACACCCGGTGGAGTGGTCCAGAACTTCCGCCGAGACGTGGTGCTGACTCTGGAGGACGTGGGAATCTCCGTGGAGTTCTCCCACCACGAGGCCGGCCCGGGGCAGAACGAAATCGACCTGCGTTATGCCGACCCCCTGCAGACCGCCGACAACATCATGACCTTTCGCACCGTTGTCCGGGAGACCGCGCTGGAACACGGTTCCTACGCCACGTTCATGCCCAAACCGTTCTCCGCCCACCCCGGTTCCGGCATGCACACCCACTTCTCCCTCTTCGAAGGCGACACGAACGCGTTCTTCGAGGCCGGTGCCGAGTTCCAGCTCTCCAAGATCGCAGGCCACTTCATTGCAGGGGTCCTGCGCCATGCCGCGGAGATGGCGATCGTGACCAACCAGTTCGTGAATTCTTACAAACGCCTGTGGTCCGGAGCAGAGGCCCCCTCCTACATTTCCTGGGGTCACAACAACCGCTCAGCGCTGGTCCGGGTGCCGCTCTACAAGCCGGACAAGGTCCAGTCCGCCCGCATCGAGTACCGCGGCCTGGATTCGGCAGCCAACCCGTACCTTGCTTACGCGGCGGTCATGGCTGCTGGTCTCAAGGGCGTGGAGGAAGAGTACGAACTGCCGCCCGTGGAGTCGGATGACCTTGCCTCCATGAGTCCGGCTGAACGCAAGGTGGCCGGTCACGAGCCCCTGCCGGCCAGCCTGCACGATGCCATCCGGGCCGCTGAACAGTCCGAGTTCATGGCAGAGCTTCTGGGGGAGCAGGTCTTCACCCACCTGATGCGCAACAAGCGCGCCGAATGGGAGAGCTACCGCACCGTGGTCACCAGGCACGAACTCCAGACCAACCTGGGACTGCTCTGAGATGTGCCCTGCGGGTCCTGACCACGCCGAGAACAACACCTCCGTGGAGTCCCTGACCGATGGCTCCCTGATCCACGTGGGGTTCGCGGATCTCAAGAACGCCCGCCGGTGGTTGGGCTTTCCGGAACTGGCCCAGGCGGACCTCCCGGTCCTGCTGGAGATGTTGGAAAAGTATGCCGCCAGCCCGGACACGGCAGTGCGCACGCTGGTTCGGCTGATCGAGGCACATCCCAGGGCACGACAACGGCTGACTGGGGATCCGCGCAGTGCTGCCACCTTGATTCGGCTGCTGGGAGCTTCCGAAGCCTTGGGGGAGTTCCTGATTCGCAATCCTGAGCATCTGGATCTGGCGGATGAACCGCTGCAGGCGGAGCCGCAGGACATCCCCGCGGAGCAACTGCGCCAGGACTTGCTGGATTCCGTGGGGGCTCAAGCCACCGATCACCTGCCCGTGGCCACCGTGACCGGTGATGACGCCTACCGTGCTCTGCGCGTGGCTTACCGCCGTGGTCTCACCCGCATTGCCTTGCGGGATCTGGGGGCGATGAGCCCGGTGGACCAGGTTCCCGCCGTGGGACGGCAGCTGGCGGATTTGGCCGCAGCCGCGATCGACGCCGCCCTGAGCGTCTCCCGTGCTGAGTTGCTGGAGTCTGCGGATGAGCAGGACAGTGATCTGCTTCCCCGGGTCAGTCTTGCCGTGATTGGCATGGGCAAGTGCGGCGCCAGGGAGCTGAACTACATCTCTGACGTGGACGTCATCCACGTCCATGAACTGCTGGATCAGGCACCGACGACTGTCGCGCAGATCGAGGCGGCGGCTGAGGCCGAGGCAGACCCGGAAGCCACCGGCACAGACATGGACCAGACGGTGGCGCGATCATCCACCGCATCACCACGTGGCTCCGTTGCCAACAGCCTGGATGATGAGGAGCGCGCGGCCGTGCTCGCCGCCAAGTTGGCATCGGGGACGGCACGGGCGATCATGACGTCGTCGTCGGAACCACCCCTGTGGGAGCTGGATGCCAACCTGCGTCCGGAAGGCAAGGACGGCCCCCTGTCACGCACCGTGGACTCCCATGTGCGGTATTACAAGAAGTGGGCCAAGTCCTGGGAGTTCCAGGCGCTGCTCAAGGCCCGACCCATGGCCGGTGACCGTGAATTGGGCAGGCGCTACGCGGAAGCCATCACCCCGTTCGTGTGGGAATCCTCCCAGCGTGAGGGGTTTGTGGAGTCGGTGCAGGCCATGCGCAGCCGGGTCACGGACAACATCCCGTCCGAGGAACGTGAACGACAGATCAAACTGGGTCCCGGTGGGCTACGGGACGTGGAATTCACAGTTCAGCTGATGCAACTGGTCCACGGACGCAGTGATGACCGTGTGCGTACCCAGGCCACCACGGTCTCTCTCCATGCGCTCTCCGACCACGGCTACATTGCCAGGAAAGACGCTGAACAGTTCGGTCAGCACTATCGGTGGCTGCGGCTGCTGGAACACCGGATCCAGCTGTTCCGGCTGCGCCGAACGCACCTGATGCCCACCAGAAAACCCGAACTCAACGTGATCGCGGTGGCCATGCAGCCACCAGAGCCGGTGACCCGGGCCAATGGTGATGCCCTGGTGGAGCAATGGCGCAAAGTGCAACGCCAGGTCAAGGGCATGCACGAGAAGATGTTCTACCGCCCGCTGCTGGCCGCCTTGTCCCACACGCCGCTGGACGGTGTGGCCCTCAGCGACGAACAGGTCCGTGACCGTCTCACCGTGCTGGGATACCGCGATGCACGTGCGGCCCAACGGCACCTGGAAGCACTTACCAAGGGCGTCAGCCGACGTGCCGAGATTCTGCGGACCTTGCTTCCCGTCCTGCTGGAATGGTTGGGCCAGGGTGTCGACGCCGACGCCGGCCTGTTGGGTTTTCGTCGGATCTCTGAGGCCCTGGGCAGCTCGCCCTGGTACCTGCGGATGCTGCGCGATTCCAACATGGCAGCCGAGCGCCTGTGCCAGATCGTCTCGTCCTCCCGCTACATCACGGATTCGCTGGAGAACCAGCCGGAGGCCGTGGCATGGCTGGGACGCGACGCGGAGCTGGAACCCCATGAGTTCGCCCACCTGTGGGAGGAGATCCAGGCACAAATGGATCGCCACCGTGGGGCTGATGAGGCCATCCGCATGATTCGTGTGCTGCGGCGTCGTGAAGTGTTGCGGGTGGCGCTGGCTGACGCCTGCGGTCTGCTGGATGTGGATCGGGTGGTGGCAGCGCTGTCAGACGTCGACCGCGCCACCGTCCTGGGGGCTTTGCACGTTGCCGAGCGCGAGCTCTACATCAGGGAAGAACAGGGCTGTCTGGCTGATGTTCTGGTGGTGGCCATGGGCCGGCAAGGCGGGCGGGAGATCGGCTACGGCTCGGATGCGGATGTCATGTTCGCCTACATGCCGTGCACCGGTGAGCATTCCCACGGGCACCCGGAAATGGACCACGGCCCGGTGCCTGCAGGTCAGGAGGCGGTTGCTGCCGATGACTCCGAGCGCACGGCCCAACAATGTGCGGCAGATCAGGCGCAAAGTGTGGTGCAGCGACTGATCCAGCTGCTCAAGGCACCGTGCACCCCGGTGATTGTGGCAGAACGGTACCTGGAGATCGACAACGACCTCCGCCCGGAAGGCAAGCAGGGAGCCATGGTCAGATCCGTGGACTCCTACCGTGAGTACTACGGCCGCTGGGCAGAAACCTGGGAGTTCCAGGCGTTGACCCGAGCCCTGCCCATGGCTGGGTCGGATGCGGTGGCCCGGCATTTCCTGGAGGTCATTGATCCCCACCGCTATCCCGCGGAGTTCAGCGACCGGCAACTGCAGGACATCCGGCGGATGAAGGCTCGGGTGGAGAACGAACGACTCCCACGGGGGGCGGATCCCAACCGGCACCTCAAACTGGGGCGCGGCAGCCTCTCCGACGTCGAATGGTTGGCGCAGACCCTGCAACTCCAACACGCCCACGACCATCCCAGCCTGCGGACCACCAGCACCCTGCGCACCCTGCAAGCTGCCGTGGAGGAGAACCTCCTGGAGGAGGCTGACGCCCAGGCACTGAGCCGTGCGTGGCGGCTGTGCACTCAGATCCGCAACTACAACGTCCTGCGCACCGGAAGGTCATCGGACGTGCTGCCCAAGGCGGGTCTGGACATGGAGGCCGTGGCCCGGTGGTGCGGCTACCCCTCGGGGCATGCCGAGGCGTTGGAGGACGACTACTTGAAGATCACCAGGCATGCCCGCTCGGTGTTCGAACGGGTTTTCTACGGCCGGTGAGGCCACATCAGGCCCGTGAGATCACCGCCTGGTGCTGAGATGACACCCCGCTGTGGGTGATCTCAGCACTTGGTGGTGATCTCACGGACCGGGACACGGCTCAGTGCTTCTCCGTCTTGGAGATCTGATCCGCCAAGTCCTCCGGGGACAAGTTGGCCGCGGAGAACTCAGGGGTGACCGGCAGGTGCAGGCGCAGTTCCGTGCCCGGGCAGATCTCCACACGAGCTTCTCTGAGCTTGAAATCAATCACGTGCCCACCTCGGGTGTGGGACTCATCAATGAAGTGTGCGTGGCAACCCGGTACGGAGATGCCCTGTTCGTAGATCGGGGTGCGGAAACCCACGATCGTGCCGTCGACGTCATCGAACTGCAGGATGTCCTCGTTCTCCTTGGCATCCACCATGCGCGGGTACGGCTTGGACTGCTTGATCACGGTCCGGGTGCGCACCCAGTCAAAGTGTCCGGTGATCTTCAGGGCGTACATGTAGTTCTCAGAGACCGTCAGGTCATCCAGCACCTGTGAGGCTGTCTTGCGCAGCAGCGAGTTCGGGAGCTCACGTTGGATGGTGGGCACAAAATTGGTGACGACGGCGTACGGGGTCTTCTGCCGCAATCCAGCCGGTTCGATGCTTCCATCAGCCCGCATCTGGTAGGCCACCCCGTCCAGCACCACCATTTCCCCGTCCAGGCCGTCAAAGGTGCCCAGACCAAAGTTGCCGTGACCCAGCAGTTCGCCAATGGTCATCTCGCCGTCGTAGACACCGTCCAAGAGCCCAGCCATCAGCCCGGTCTGGAACACCTCGTTGCGGAACATCATCTCGCCGTTGAGTTCTTTGGGGCCGGTGGCCATGGGTGTCCTCTCGGTAGGTTTCCACGCGTGCGTCGTCGTGTCTGAGAGTGCGGGAACGACAACTGGGAGTAGAAGTGACTCACGTTCACTTCTACTCCCAGTTGGGCTCTGTTTCCAGGTGGCGCACGCCTGGGTAACAGAGTTCACACGGCGGTGATCACACGCCGTAGTACAGGGCGAACTCCATGGGGTGCGGGACCACGGACAGGGGCAGCAGCTCGTTCTCGCGCTTGTACACAATCCAGGTTTCGATCAGGTCCTCGGTGAAGACGTCGCCTGCCAAGAGGAACTCGTGATCCTGCTCGAGTGCTTCCAGGGCCTCGTCCAAGGTGCCCGGAGCCTTCTTGATGTCCTTGGCCTCTTCCGGCGGAAGCTCGTAGAGGTCCTTGTCGATCGGCGTGGCCGGCTCAATGCGGTTGCGGATGCCGTCCAGACCGGCCATCAGCTGTGCCGCAAAGGCCAGGTACGGGTTGCAGGAGGGGTCCGGTGCACGGAACTCCAGGCGCTTGGCCTTGGGGTTGGTGCCCGTGATCGGGATGCGGATACCGGCGGAGCGGTTGCCCTGCGAGTAGACCATGTTGACCGGGGCCTCAAAGCCCTTGACCAGGCGCTTGTAGGAGTTCACGGTCGGGTTGGTGAAGGCCAACACGGCGGAGGAGTGCTCCAGGAGACCACCGATGTACCAGCGTGCGACGTCGGAGAGACCAGCGTAACCCTTCTCGTCGTAGAACAGGGGCTCGCCGCCCTTCCACAGGGACTGGTGGCAGTGCATGCCGGAGCCGTTGTCGTTGAAAATCGGCTTGGGCATGAAGGTGGCGGACTTGCCCCAGGCGTCTGCGGTGTTCTTGACCACGTACTTGAACTTCTGCAGGTCATCCGCTGCGTGGGAGAGGGTGTTGAAGCGGTAGTTGATCTCCGCCTGGCCCGGTCCACCCACCTCGTGGTGAGAACGCTCAACCTCAAGGCCGACCTCTTCCAAGCCCACGCAGATGGCATCGCGCAAATCCGCCTGCTTGTCCACGGGGGAGACGGGGAAGTAGCCGGCCTTGGTGGGCGTCTTGTTGCCCAGGTTACCGCCTTCTTCCTTGCGGCCGGAGTTCCAGATGGCCTCATGCGAGTCCACGGCGTAGAAGGAGCCCTGCGGCTGGACGTCGTAGCGGACGTCCTCAAAGATGAAGAACTCGGCCTCGGAGGCAAAGTTGGCGATGTCGGCAATGCCGGTGGAGGCCATGTAGGCCTCGGCGCGCTCGGCCACACCGCGGGGATCGCGGTGGTAGGGCTCACCGGTGCGCGGGTTGACGATCGAGCAGGTGACCACCAGGGTCTTCTCCACGCGGAACGGATCCAGGTAGGTGGTGGCGATGTCCGGGATCAGCTGCATGTCCGACTCGGCGATGCCCTGGAAGCCGCGGATGGAGGAGCCGTCAAACAGCTGCCCGTTCTCGAAAAAGTCGTCGTCGATGGCCTTGGCAGGCAGATTGAAGTGCTGCTGTACACCGGGAAGGTCGGTGAAGCGGATGTCCACAAAGACAACTTCTTCGTCCTTGATGAAGGCCAGGACTTCTTCGGGTGTCTTGAACACTGACGTACTCCTTCTGTTGGGCGGGTGCTGGCCATAACCGGAGATCCTGTTGCGGGATCTGTTGACCCTTGAGTTGCACTCCACGCTACGCACGGGCCGTTGCTCGGTCGTGTCTCTCATGTTTCACGCGGGTTACACACCACCTTTTCATGATGCTGTGGCGCAGCGCACGCGGGCACGCGGTCAGCCTGCTGATAAAAGGCTGCCGGTGCTGCGCGGATAGGCTGGGGGCATGATCAATCGTGATGACCTCGGAAGCTGGCTCGACGGACCTCCCGCAGCGCAGGTTTACCCGGGGCAGCGGCTCGGTCGTCCGGACACTGGTCCGGGATCCGTGGCGCAATTCGGCCCCCGGCTGTTGGCGATCTTGATCGACTGGTTGATCGCCTTGGGCCTGGCGGCCCTGCTGGTCCCGTATGACCTCCAGAACCTGGTCGCCATCTGGATCTGGTTCGGTCTGAGCGCTGTGGCCGTGGGATTCACCGGCCACAGCTTGGGCCACTTCATCATGGGTATGCAGGTGCAGACCATGGACGGTTACGCACCCGGGTTGTGGCGCGGCATCATCCGCTGCGCCCTGATTGTGCCCGTGATCCCGGCACTGATCATGGACTCCGATCAGCGAGGACTGCAGGACCGGGCCGTGGGCACGATCCTGGTCAAGATCCGCTGAGGTATTTCAAGAGCACCTGAAGATCAGCGTCCGCGCATGGCCTTGCGGTCGGGGCGGGCACGCATGGGGTCGATTCCCTTGGGGATCGGCAGCGAGTTGGCGCGCAACGTGGAAATGCGCTTGTGCACCTTGTTGACCTCTTCACGGGTCAGGGACTTGTCCAGCTTTTTCATCTGCTTGGAGACCTGGGACAGAGGAACCTGGTCTTCCTTGTTGCCGGCGTGGATCACGTGGATCGGCACGTTCTGGATCATGGGGCCGATGCGTCGTCGTTCCTTGGTGACCAGTTTCTTCACACGGCCGGTGGGGCCTTCGGTGACCAATACGACGCCGGGGCGCCCCACGGCGCGGAACACCAGGTCCCGGGAACGCGGGTCAACCTGAACCGGCTCCTGGTCCACGATCCAGCCGCGGCGCAGAGTGGACAGGGCAGCGCCGGCGGCACCGGGCTGGTCTTCGATCCGGGAGAAAGCTGCACCCTCGGCCCGCCGCGAGAGGTAGAAGATTGCGGCGAGCACGGCAAAGGGAATACCGATCAGCAGCCACGTGATCCAGTTGTTGAGCAGCAGTCCCAACAGCAGGAAGAGCACCAGAACACCCAGCGCAATGGCAATGAGCTTGAGGGTGATGTTGGAGTCGTGCTCCTTGGTGATCTTGTAGACCTGCTTCATCTGAGCCACGTAACCGGGGCCCTTGGCAGCCTTCTTGCGTGCCTTCTCCTCCCGCTTCTGCTCCCTGGCAGCAGCCCGGGTGGACTTGGCGTCGGTGGTGGGGCGGCCAGAACCCGCGGAAGTGGATGGGGACACGGTGAAACCTCGTGCTCGTTGATCTGATGTATGCAGTTCTCAGGGACTCAACCGGACCGCTGTGTGGCGCATGGCAACGCGTAGGCGGTGGTTCAGCGCACCCATTCTAGCCGCACGGCAGGGGCGGTCCTGCAGTCTCTGCGCGGCTGGGCAGGGAGATCTGTGGCCGTGTGGAGCCTCAGCGGCCCAGCTTGGCGATCAAGCTGGAGGCTTCTTGTGCGGTGGAGCCTTCATCCGTGATGTGCGCCAGGTTGGCGGGAATCTCCCGGCCCAGTTTGTTCATGGCTCGTGCCCACAGCCGACCTGAACGGTAGGAAGATCGCACCATGGGCCCGGACATGACGCCCAGGAATCCGATCTCCTCAGCCTGCTTGGCGTAGTCCACGAACTGCTCGGGCTTGACCCAACGGTCGATCGGGTGGAAGAGCTTGGAAGGCCGCAGGTACTGGGTCAGCGTGATGATGTCGCACCCGGCGTCATGCAGATCGCACAGCGCCTCGTAGATTTCCTCGTCCGTTTCACCCATGCCCAGGATCAGGTTGGATTTGGTGATCAGCCCGCGCTCCTTGCCGTAGCTGAGCACGTCCAGAGAGCGTTCGTAGGTGAAGGCCGGGCGGATCTGCTTGAAGATCCTGGGAACCGTCTCCAGGTTGTGCGCAAAAACCTCCGGCTGGGCATCAACCACCATCTGCAAGGATTCCGGGCGGCCCTTGAAGTCAGGGATCAGAATCTCCACACCGGTCTGCGGGGAGATCTCATGGATGGCGCAGATGGTGTCCGCGTACAGCCACGCGGCACCGTCTTCAAAGTCGTCGCGGGCAACGCCCGTGACCGTGGCGTAGCGCAGATCCAGGTCGCGGACGGACTCAGCCACCTTGCGGGGCTCATCACGGTCAATCGGCTCCGGCCGGCCTGTGGCGATGTCACAGAAATCGCACCGGCGGGTGCAGATCGAGCCACCGATCAGGAACGAGGCCTCCTTATCCTCCCAGCATTCGTAAATGTTGGGGCACCCAGCTTCCTCGCACACCGTGTGCAGACCCTTGCCGCGGGCCATGGACTTCAACTTGGTGTACTCCGGGCCCATGTGAGCGGTGTTCTTCAGCCAGTTGGGCTTCTTCTCAATGGGAACCTCTGCATTGCGAGCCTCCACGCGCAGCAGTCGGCGGCCTTCGGGTGCAATGGTCATCGGCTTTCTCCTGAAGTGATGCTCTGGCTTGGGCTGGTGGCAGCCGCGGTGGCGGGCCAGTCCAGTGGTGGCTGGTCGGTTGGGATTTCTGAGACCGCGCACAGTTGGGCTTCGCGGACCCGGAAATGGTGGGTCATCACCTCAACCACATCGGCAGGCGATACATTCCGTCCGAGTTCACGGCTGATGGAGGTCACACCGGCATCCGAAATCCCGCAGGGGATGAACCCACCGAACGGCGCCAGGTCGTTGCTGCAGTTCAGGGAGATCCCGTGCATTGTGGTCCTGCGTGAAACCTGCACCCCGATCGCTGAGATCTTCCGCGCACCACCTTGATGGTCCGCAGGGATCCAGGCGCCGGAGCGTCCTTCCACGGTCACAGCCTTCAGCCCGAACTCCGCCACCACGTCAATCACCAGTTGCTCCAGCACGCGCACGAACTTCACGACGTCGATCGGCGTCTGCAGCCGCATGATCGGGTAGGCCACCAGTTGGCCGGGGCCGTGCCAGGTGATCTTTCCACCACGTCCTACTTCCACCACGTCCGTGCCGTCGGTGGGGTATTCCTCAGCTGATGCGCGGCGGCCGGCCGTGTAAACGGGTTGGTGCTCCACCAGCAACACCGTGTTTGCGCGCTCACCGGCTGCCACCTGCTGATGCACGGTTTTCTGCAGGTCCAGGGCGGGTTGGTAGGGCACCAGGTCCGGGGCCAGTCCCAGGTGTTCAAAGGACAGAGACATGGGCTCCACCATACGCCCGCAGATCGGCCTGTGGATAACTCAGAATCGGGTGGGTTCGGCCTGCATGCTGGTGTCATGGACACATCGGGGCCTTTCACACCGTCGTCGGGGTTGGCGCAGTTCGCAGACCGCGGGGCGTGGGCGCAGCGGGGGCGGCGGGTCACGGAGCCGGTCTCGGGGGAGAACTTTGTTCTCCTGCCGCTGCCCACGGATGCGGACGCGCAGCAGAAGTGGACCCATCTTGCCCAGAGCTTTGCGGCCGTGGAGTCCGGTCCGCTGCGACCACCGCGGGCCGTGATCAACGACGACGACGCCCTGTGGCTGCTGTTCGAGGACCTGCCGGGGCACACCTTGGCGGATGCCATCGGTCAACTCGGTGGTGCGGTTCAGGAGCAGGTGCTGCCGGCCCTGGCGCAGGCGCTGCGTGCCATGGGAGACCTGCACGAACGCGGACTCACCCTACGGCGACTGTCTTTGCGAGATCTGGTCAGTGAGCGTTCGGGGGATGCAGCCAGATGGTCCTTGGTGCTGACTCCTGATTCCGGGGTGCGGCCCTTGGGACCCGGCGCTGAGGCCGAGGAGATTCGAGGGGACCTGATCATGGTGGCAGCGGCTGCAACAACAGTGTTGACCGGACGGCGGCCCAGTGCGGGACGGATCCGGACTCCCTTGCAGACCGTTTGTCCCAGCCTGCCTGTCGCCGCACTTCAAGCTTTGGATGCACTTCTGGACGACCTGGACGCGGCTGACCCCGGGTCTGCGCGGATCGGTGACGTGAAAGCCCACATGAGATCAGGTGCGCCGGGGAATCCCGCGCGTGAGTTGGCGGATCAGTTGTGCGTTGTGGATCAGATGCCGGATCAGATGTCGATGCCCGATGACGCATCGGCGGTTGGTCGACCCGTGCATCCGGCACCGTCTCCGGTGCCTGAGCAGACAGGGATCGAGGACGACACTGAATCTCTGCCGGCGGTCCCACCCGTCCGGCCCCGCGTTCTGATGGACGACGACGATCCTGCTACAGGGCCCACCGCCGCCGATCGAGTGTTCTCCGTTCTGGGCCAAGAAGCACAGGGCCGGGGCGGGGAGCGTGTGAGTCGTCCTCCGGTAAATCCTCCGATTGTGCGGCGGACACCGGAGAGAGGACGGCCGGCTCGCCCCTGGGAGAGTCAAGACCAGCAGAGCAGAGCGTCACGCACGCGGAAACCCATAGTGGTGCTGGTGGCGGCGGCGGTGATGATTGCCGGTGGCGCGGCCGCTGTGTGGAGCGTGAATGCCCAGGTCTCCCCACCGGACACGCAGACCGCCTCCGGGCATGGCGACGAATCCCAGACGCAGATTCACTCCCAGCGCCAGGCCGAGCCGCAGCAAGAGGCCGAACCGCAGCAAGAGGCCGAAC
>NZ_JROX01000238.1:0-2713 GCF_000800955.1 Kocuria sp. ZOR0020 | reverse complement strand
CTGGGCCGCCACTCTCGATGAGCGTGGTGCACCAGAAGGCGGCGGCCAGGTAGGGGCCGGCGAGGAGCATCGCTGGCACGCCCCACTTCAGTCCCTTCCGGGTGCGGATCAGGTCGAGCAGGACGTTGCTCGGCATGTATCGGCGCAGGAAGTAGCGGACCTCGGCGCTGGCTGTCCACAGTAGGCGGATCACGATGGGCTCCTCTCAACACGCGAGTCGTTGTCGAGACGGTGCGTGGAGAGTGACCCGAAGGTCTGCCGCGAGCGGCCCAAAGGTAAGGAGAAATCCGCCTCACCTTCAAGGCTACGCCGCGGCCCCGACATTGGGAAGGGTCAGATGCTGCGCCCGGGGCCGGACTGGTCGCGCCTTGCGGACTGGAGACCGGCCTCTGCCTGACGGCTCTCATCAGCGGCCAGCTGACGTACGTGGTCGAGCGCGGATCGCGCCCTCGCAGCGTCGATCTTCTGCGCGGCTGATTCGGGCGGGGCGCCGAGGGGCGCGTCGTCGGTGATGCGGTAGCGGTCGCGGTAGACGGCGACCACTCGTGCAGACTTGCGCCAGGCCGCGGCTCGTCGTCGGTCGGTAGGCGGCGTTCCGAGTGCCGACGTCCACGGTGCGCTCTCGGTCAGCGCAACTTCGAGTACGGCGCCGGCGCGGTGCTCGATCAGCGCTTCTCGCTCGTGGAGAGCTGTCCGCATCTCGGCGTCGATGACTCCGTGCGCCTGCGGGATAAGGCCGGCGATGAGTCGCGGCGGCTTGCGGGTCCTGCCGGAGCCTGCGGGCCGGGCGGTCGCGCGCTCGACCCGGTAGTGGAGGACGGCGGCGATGTCGTCCGCGTCACCAAACCCGCGCGCGCCCACAAGGCGCGGCAGCAACACATCGACGTTGTGATGATTGGCGTCGGCGCGTCGGAGTTCGGCCGCGAGCGGGCCGAACGCTTCGGACTCCATGGCGTTCTCGGCCTGTTCCTCGGTGAGCCCGGAGCCGCGGATGAGGGTGGCCCAGCGGTCGTGCTGGGCGGCGGCGGCGATGGTCTCATACTCGGCGGCGAGCTGAGCGATAGAGCCCCACTGTTCCTGCTCAGCCAAGATGGTCTCGTGCGCCGAGAGTTCGGCTCCGCTGTGCTGCAGAACGCCGTAGAGCACGCTTCGTGCTGTGGCATGTGGGTCGTCGCCGGGGTGCGGCTGCGCGTGGTCGTCGGCGCGGTCGAGGGTCACGTAGGCGTGGTTGGAGTGCCGTCCTCGGGTCATCGCGACGTAGAAGGTCTCCCTTGTCGAGGTCGGTTCGACCAGCACGTGCGCGCTGTCGGTCGTGATGCCTTGGGCGCGGTAGGCGGTGACTGCGTAGCCGAGATCGACATGCTCGGCCACGTACGAGGCTGGGAGGACGATGCTGCCGCCGAACCTGCGTCTCCGCCGACGAGCCCTGCTGGTGCCGTCGTCGCGGACGGTGGTGCCGTTCCCGTAGTCACGTGCGATGGTGATTGTCCCGTCGTCGCCCACGGCGGTGACGGTCCAGATGTCGCCGTTGCGTACCCAGTCCCGCCCTGCCATGGTGCGGAGGTTCCGGTTGTTGCGTCGGGTGATGATGGTGTCGCCGACGCCTGCGGCGGTGCCGTCGCGCAGTTCGACTTCGCGGTCGGGGTTCAGCGTCTTGTTGAGGATCAGGTCGGCGCGGGCGCGACCGTTCAGCATGGTCACGTCTTCGTGGGTTTCGGCGATCAGCACCGAGACGAGTCCGGCGTCGCGGTCGGCGCGCCAGGCGTTGTAGGCGGCGTCGGTCATGGCCTCGGAGTCGCCGTCGGTGATGCGCTCGTGGGTGAGATAAGTGTCGATAGCCGCCGTGCGTCCGTGGCGCAGTTCGAGCGAGGCGGTCTTCTCCCAGGCGTGGGTGAAGCGGTGAACGTCGACCAGTTCGGGGGTGTCGGCGCGGTCTCTGGCGATCATCGCGAACGCGCCGCCGGCGTCCACGGATTGCAGTTGGGCGTAGTCGCCGACCAGCAGCACCTTCGCGCCCGCGTCTTGGGCGAGGTGGGTGATGCGGTCCAGTGACAGGGTGCCGGCGAGGGAGGCTTCGTCGATGATGACAAGCTGTCCCGCCTCGAAGGTGGTGCCGTGGAGGAGGTGGTTCTGCCACCACTTCGCCGTGTTCTCAGTCTCGATCCCGAGATCGTCGGCGAGGACCTGTGCGGCAACCGCTGACGGAGCGAGCCCGACGACGGAACCGGAGCCGTGCTCGGATTCCCAGGCGCGGCGGAGCGCGTTCATGGCGGTGGTCTTGCCTGCCCCGGCAGGACCGACCAGCACGTCGAGCATCCGTCCTGACACCGCGATGCGGGTCAAGGCGTCGGCTTGGTCGTCGCCGAGCATCCGACCATCCGCGTCGGGTCTGCGCGTGATCTTCTCGACCGTTGCGAGCGGCACCGTCGGCCCGGTCAGGTTCGCTGCTCGTTCGAGGAGTCTGTCCTCGGCAGCGAGCTGGGACTCGGAGGTGAACACGGTCGAGCTCTTCGGCCGGAACACCGAGGTGCCGTCGGGGCGGCGGAACATGGCGGGCTAGGCGGCGAACTCGGGCGGCGTCAGCCGAAGGGAAACGAACTCGGCGGCATCGGCAACCATCGCGACGATCGCTTCCCGATCGTGCATGGTGGCGAACCGCCAGCCCATCGGGCTCTTCGCAGATGAGGGTGTAGAAGCTGACGGCGCGGCGGTG
>NZ_JROX01000237.1:0-4827 GCF_000800955.1 Kocuria sp. ZOR0020 | reverse complement strand
CCGCCCACGGAGGACGATCTCCCGCCAATCCCAGAGATTGATGACGACGACCCCGACATCATCGACGACACCGGCCCCTCCCCCCGCCTCTGACCCCCGCGCCACCACCCGCCCTTGACGGCTGCCGAGTGTCCGAGCTGGGTTGTTGTGGGTGGCTGAATCCGTCCAAACTCAGACACTCGCTAGGCGATGTGGATGAGGTTGGGTCAGGATTCCGGGGTGACCTGGTTGTGGCGCAGCAGCCAGTCGCCGAGTTCGTTGCGGGAGTCCTCACGGGTCCACAAGGAGGCATGCACACTCACACCGGCAGCATCTGAACTCCCGACGACATGCGTGGACACCATCACGGCGTTGCGGCCCAACGGCAGGGATTCAATCACGTGGATGTCAGCATCTGCATCGCCTGAACCCAGCTCCGCTGCCTCAACGGGGCGACCATCGGAGTCGATCAACACAGCATCCGGGTGGATCGCTGCCGCAGACAGGCCGTTGCGCAGACGCTGCAGTTCCAGCCCCAGAACTTCCTGCTCCACCGTTGCCCCGGCGGCCAGAGAGTCCGACTGTGCATCCAATGCCACCAGCAGATCCGGGTCCTGGTCCTCGGCCTCCTCCTGGGGGCTGTAGGACTCATCGGAGGCAGCACCCACGCGACCACCAGCACCTGAGCCGTTGTTGCCCAACCCTGAGCCACCTGAACTGGCGCTGTCCAGGCCGGGACCGGCGTCGTGGTCCCGGCCGGCTTGGAAGGCGCGGGCCGCGGCGTTGGCGCGGGCATCTGCGGCCTCATTGAGTTCGTGCCCGGCGTGGCCCTTGACCCACTCAAAGGTGACATCGCGCCCCTCCATGGCCGCGTCCAGTGCCTTCATGAGCTCCACGTTCAGGACCGGCTTGCCGTCCTTCTTCTTCCAGCCCTTCTTCTTCCACCCGGGCATCCACTTGGTGATCGAGTTGATCACGTACTGGCTGTCACACAGCACTCGCAACGGTTCACCCAGGTCGGCGGTGGATTCCAGCAGGTCCAGGACTGCCTTGAGTTCCCCCATGTTGTTGGTGCCGTGGGGCCAACCACCGGCCCGCCAGGTGGCGTCGTCGATGTACCAGGCCCACCCCGCGGGACCCGGATTGCCCAGTGCGGAACCGTCAGCTGCTGCGGTGATTGTCATGAGCACAACTTTGTCATGCCGCGCGGACAACACAGTGCGCCTCCAGAACGACGGCGAACGGGGCCACTCGCCCTCTCGGACGAATGGCCCCTTTCGATCAGCGATCAGCTGATGATCGAGCTCAAAGGCTCAGATCACATCATGCCGCCCATGCCACCCATGGGGTCCTCGCCACCGCCGGCGGCGGCAGGCTCGGGCTTGTCGGCCACAACGGCCTCGGTGGTCAGGAACAGACCGGCAATGGAACCGGCGTTCTGCAGGGCGGAACGGGTCACCTTGACGGGGTCGTTGATGCCCGCAGCCATCAGGTCCTCGTACTCGCCGGTTGCAGCGTTCAGGCCGTAGCCCTTCTCCAGGCCACGAACCTTGTCCACCACAACGCCGGGCTCCAGGCCTGCGTTGAGGGCGATCTGCTTGAGCGGTGCGTCAATGGCGACCTTGACGATGTTGGCACCAGTGGCCTCGTCACCGTCCAGAGCCAGCTTCTCGAACGCGGTCTTGCCTGCCTGAATCAGAGCCACGCCACCACCGGCGACGATGCCCTCTTCCACAGCGGCCTTGGCGTTGCGCACGGCATCCTCGATGCGGTGCTTGCGCTCCTTGAGCTCAACCTCCGTTGCGGCACCGGCCTTGAGTACTGCCACGCCGCCGGCCAGCTTGGCCAGGCGCTCCTGCAGCTTCTCACGGTCGTAATCGGAATCGGAGTTCTCGATCTCGGCACGGATCTGGGCCACACGGCCTTCGATCTCTTCCTGGGTGCCGGCGCCGTCGACGATGGTGGTCTCGTCCTTGGTGACAACCACCTTGCGGGCGGTGCCCAGCTCGTCCAGGGTTGCGGTCTCCAGGGAGAGGCCGACCTCCTCGGTGATGACCTGGCCGCCGGTCAGGATGGCGATGTCAGCCAGCTGAGCCTTGCGGCGGTCGCCGAAGCCGGGGGCCTTGACGGCCACGGACTTCACGGCACCGCGGATCTTGTTCAGCACCAGCATGGCCAGTGCTTCACCCTCGACGTCCTCGGCGATGATCAGCAGCGGCTTGCCGCCCTGCATGACCTTCTCCAGCACGGGGACCAGATCCTTCACGGCGGAGATCTTGGAGTTGACGATCAGGATGTAGGGATCCTCCAGGACAGCTTCCTGGCGGTCGGTGTCAGTGACGAAGTAACCGGAGAGGTAGCCCTTGTCAAAGCGCATGCCCTCGGTCAGTTCCAGGTCCAGCCCAAAGGTGTTGGACTCCTCGACCGTGATGACGCCTTCCTTGCCGACCTTCTCCATGGCCTCGGCAATGAGCTTGCCGATCTCGGGATCGGCGGCAGAGATGGACGCGGTGGCGGCGATCTCTTCCTCGGTCTCGATCTCCTTGGCGGAGGAGAGCAGTTCCTCGGTGACGGCAGCCACGGCCTTCTCGATGCCGCGCTTCAGGGATAGCGGGTCCGCACCGGCGGCCACGTTGCGCAGGCCCTCACGGACCAGCGCCTGGGCCAGGACGGTTGCGGTGGTGGTGCCATCGCCTGCGACGTCATCGGTCTTCTTGGCGACCTCCTTGACCAGCTCGGCGCCGATCTTCTCGTAGGGGTCCTCCAGCTCGATTTCCTTGGCGATGGAGACACCGTCGTTGGTGATGGTGGGGGCGCCCCAGGACTTCTCCAGCACCACGTTGCGGCCGCGCGGGCCCAGAGTGACCTTGACGGCGTCGGCCAGGGTGTTCAGGCCGCGCTCGAGACCGCGACGGGCCTCTTCATCGAATGCGATCAACTTTGCCATGTGTTTCGTCCCTCCTGGACGGTCAACAGACTGTGCGCCGGATCCGGTGCCCGCGACGGACGGAGCAGCCCCGCGGGATGGCCCGCACAGCACTGCTCCTCACCGGATTCAGCTGAAGTTCACTCACTGTGCTGAATTGCGCCAGCGGCCGCAGCATGGCCGCTTAGCAGTCAACTCAACTGAGTGCTAGAGCCATTATTGGCACTCGGAGCAGGTGAGTGCAAACCCCTTGAGCCGGTTCGGCTCAGGTGTTCGCGGTGGGCTCACGCAGCCCTGCCCCTACGACGGCGACGACGACGCGCCGGCCTCCCGCATGGCTTCCCACTCGGTGCGCAGAATCCCGTAGATCATGCGGTCGTGGAGTTCACCGCGGACTTTCCGGGCCTGGCGGATCCGAGCTTCTTCCGTGAAACCGAGCTTTTGGGCGACCTTGCACATGCCCACGTTCCCGCTCCACGTTTCCAGGTCCAGCCGGTGGGAGTCCGAGGACGTGAACAGGTGATCCACCCAGAGCTTCATGGCCTCGGTACCGTATCCACCGGACCAGTACTCGGGCGGGTAGATGGAGACTCCCAGAGAACGCAGGGGCATCACATGGCTGCCCTGGCCGTCGTCTTGGGACGGTTTTTCCCAGTGGTACCAGGAGACCTGGCCGATGAAGGAGTCGTCTGCGGCGTCTGCAATCACAGCCGTGGTGCGCAGATCCGGCCAGGTTCCGGCCTCCACCTGCTCACGCAGCGTGGACAGCCACCTCTGGGCGCCCTCAGCGGTGAAGTTGGGGTAGAAGGGTCCATCGAACTTCTGCCAGTCATGTTCCCCTCCCCCCTCCGGAGGCATGATCCAGGATTCGTAGACCGGGAGATCTTCTGCCCGCCAGTCGCGCAAGCGCACGCGCTGACCGGTCACAGGCCAGTGATCGGGAATGCCCTGAGGCCCTGGTTGCTGGTGGGTGGCCACGCTCAGACCCCCGTTCCGAACGGATCCGCAGCCGGCTCCACATAGTCCTGAACCGGAGCTTGTTCCACAGGGGCCTGCTCCACAGGTGCTTGTTCAACGGGGGCCTGCTCCACCGGTGCATCCTGCGCCGGTGCCTGTTCCACTGGCACCTGTTCTTCCGGGGCTTGATCAGCAGGCGCCTGCTGGGCGGGCTGCTGCTCCTCCGGTGCCGACTGCACGGGCTGCGCGCTGGGCCCTCCTGCTATGTCTGTGCCCACAACCACCACCACGGGATAGGAGACGGCATCGTCCTCCACAACGGCGGCAATACCCAGTTCATCGGCAATGGCCTGGGCCTGCTCCTGCTCGTCGTCGGCGTAGTAGACCACGCTGTCGTTGACAGAAACTCCCCAGTTGTCGATCGAGGCCACGGACCATCCCGCGCTGCTCAACTGCTGGGCTGCATTACCGGCGGCCCCATCCACGGATGCAGCGTTGTAGACGCCCACCTGGACGGAGCTGTCCGGTTCCACGGTGGCATCAGGTGAGGCCGTGGTGGTCTGGGCGGTGGGACTGGTGGTGGCACTAGCGGCGTTGTTGATTCGGGTGTACGGGTCAACCCCCACCAGGTAGGCCACCACGCCCACAGCCAACGCTGCTGCACCGGCGGCCAACAGCACCAGGATCTCCTTGGTGGCCCGTGGCGTGGGTGCATCCAACGCCCGGTGGGTTCCGGCCCGGGCTCCGTCCTCCGGGACGTCGTCGAAAATGTCACGCTCATCCCACGGTTGCCCGGCAGGGTGGTGCTGGGTCTGCGGGTTGGGCTCTGTGTTCTCCGGCTGACTGGGCGAGGTCATGGCACCCATCTTCCCACTGACGCGGCACACCGGCGGTTCTGTGTCCTCTGCAAACACCGCTTACGGCGGACCGTGTCTGCATCCATGGACCGCGGATCAGTCCAGGCC
>NZ_JROX01000236.1:0-4308 GCF_000800955.1 Kocuria sp. ZOR0020 | reverse complement strand
CGTCATGGCTGGTGTAGCCCAGCAGGTGCGCTTGTTCTGCCCTGAGCTCGGCCACCTCGGCAGCAATCGGACGCAGGTCCACGGTGGATCGCGTGGGCAAGGGGCCTGTGGCACCGTCCGGACCGCGGCCGCGGTCCATGGCCGCTTGGTGGATCTCCTGGCGCAGGGCCCGGTCGTGCAACTCCCGCAACACCGGTTGGGTGGTGAAGGCAGCCAGTGACAAGAGGTATCCGTCCGAGTGTCCCGCGTCCTCAGCTGCACGCTTGGCAGCATTGATGGCAGCCTCACTGAGCCCCTTCAACCGCGCACGATCGGTGACGTGCACGGACGCCCGTTCGTTCTCCCGCACCAGTTGGGTGCTGTAGCGAATGCTCAGCGCGGAGAGGCGATCATTGATCTCCCGCAAGCGGGTCTGGTCCGCTTCTTCCAACAGGACACCGGAGCGCTCGAACCACCGCGTGTACTCAGCCAGCACGCGCTGCTCGGTGGGGCTCAGCCCGTCAGGGGAGACCGCCACCACACGATCGTAGAGATCCCGGTTCATGGTCACGTCCGCGCGGTGTTGGGACAGCCGCGGCGCCATCTGCTCATAGAGCTCCTGCATGTCGTCCGTGAGGTGTGAGGAGGTCAGGGTGAAGAACACGGACTCCACCCGGTCCAGGAACAGTCCTTCACGTTCCAGCACCTCCAGTGTGTCGGCCAGCGTGGGGGGCTCCTGGCACTCCACCACGGCTTGCACCGCGGCAAGGTCGGCAGCCATGGCGGCCTCAAAGGCCTCCGGGAAGTGCTCGGGCTGAATTGCGGCAAAATCCGGCAGCTCACACGGCAGGGTGCTGGGGGTCAACAGCGGATTGGTCACGAAGGACGGTTTCCTTCCAAGTCTCCGGTCGCTTCCGTAGATGATGTGTGTCCAGGGTGCCTGGCACCTGCGGGAGTGGTCGCGGGCGCAAACGACCACTGGCCATCCTAGGTGTGATCCCCGTCCACCCCACACGCGGGCCTGCCGGAACAGGACTGCAAGACGACCCCCGTAGGATGTTGCTCATGTCCAGACCACTCGTGAGGCTCCTCGGCCAGGGCGTGCGCGCCGCGACCAAGATGCGCGGCGGCGGATCGGCGTTCCCCGGCCTGGTGATGGAGAAACTGCATCCCGGATTCGTTGCCGAACAGTTGGCCCGTCTGCCCCACGGGGTGGTGGTGGTCTCCGGAACCAACGGCAAGACGACGACGACCAAGATGGCCGTCCAGTTGCTGGAGTCTCAGGGTTTGAAGGTGTTCACCAACCGCACGGGTTCCAACTTTGTGCGTGGTGTGGCGGCGTCGTTGTTGGAGGAAATCTCCCTGACCGGGCGCTTTGACGCTGACATTGCGGTCCTGGAACTGGACGAGGCCCACGCCGTCCATTTTGTACGGCAGGTCAAACCGCGTTTTGCCCTGCTGCTGAACGTGATGCGGGACCAGCTGGACCGTTTTGGGGAAATTGACACCACTCGCCGGATGCTGGCCCAAGTGGCAGCTGCCACCACGGAGGCGGTGATTCTCAACCGCGAGGATCCGCGCATTGCCTCCCTGGCCCAGGACGTCCAGCCCGATACGCGTGTGCTCTGGTACGGACTCTCCGAGCAGTTGCGGCCCATGTTCCCCTCGGACGACGACATGCGCGCCGCCGACGGCCCTGCCGCCCCCACACCGGAGGGCGCGCCCCAGCCTGAGCCCGTGGTGGAGCTGGCCGATTTTGAGGCCACGGAGGTCGAGTTCCTGGTGCACGGTCAACCCGCCCAGGCCAAGGTTCACCTCTACGGGGTCTACAACGTCTACAACGCCGCCGGTGCACTGGCCTTGGCCCTCACGGTCACGGATGACGGCCGCGCGGTGAAGGCTGCGGGCGCCGGAGTCGAATCCCTGCTGGATGAACTGTCCCGGGTGACGCCTGCGTTCGGCAGAGGCGAGACCATCACCGTGGGAGAGACCCCGCTGCAGTTGTTGTTGGTCAAGAACCCCGCAGGCTTCCGCCTCTCCCTGGCCTCCGCCAAGCCCGAGGCCTACGCCACCATGATTGCGATCAACGACGAATACGCTGACGGCCGGGACGTCTCTTGGCTGTGGGACGTCGAATTCGACTCCCTGCGGGCAGGCGGTGTGGATCTGGTCACGGGCACCCGCGCGTGGGACATGGCCTTGCGACTGGACTACGACCAAGTCCCCATCCAAGAAGTGGAACCGGATCTGACCGAGTCCTTGCACAAGTTCATCACCGCCGCTGACGGCCGCCCCATGCGAGTGTTCTGCACCTACACGGCCATGCTGTCCCTGCGCCGCGCACTGCGCGCAGTCGCCGACGTCCCGGAGATCTGAGCCATGACCACCACAACGTCCACGTTCCCGCAGACCCCGGGATCAGGTTCGCCCACAAACACCGTGGAGCCCGGGGGGCTGGGGGAGATCCACCTGGTCCAGCTCTACCCCCGGGACATGAACATCTACGGTGACTGGGGCAACACCTTGACCTTGAAGCGTCGCCTGGAAAAGCGCGGCTACGGGGTCAAGCTCACCGACTACAACCCCGGGGACTCCTTCCCTGCCGACGGCGACATTTTAGTGGGCGGCGGCGGCCAGGACTCCGGGCAGTTCCGGGTCATGGAGGACCTCCAGAGCATCAAGCCGGTCCTGATGCAGTTGGTTGACGACGGCGCCCCCATGCTGGCCATCTGCGGTCTGTACCAACTCTTTGGGCACGAATTCCGCACGATCGGCGGCCAGACCCTGCCGGGTGTGGGGATTTTTGATCTGACCACGGTAGGTGGTGAGCAGCGGCTGATCGGCAACATCGTGACCGAGTCGGAGAAATTCGGGACCATCATCGGCTATGAAAACCACTCGGGACTGACCAAGCTGGGGGCCGGGCAGCAGCCCTTGGCACGCGTGGTGGCAGGTGCCGGCAACGATGGCCAGGACGGTACGGAAGGTGCGGTGACCAAGGAGGTCATCGGCTCCTACCTGCATGGATCCCTGTTGCCCAAGAACCCCGCCCTGGCGGATCATCTGATCGCAACCGCGGTGCGTCGTCGTTACTCCCATTACCATCTGGAACCCCTCAATGACACCCTGGCCACCAAGGCCCGTGAGGTGGCCCAGTCCAGACCGCGCTGAGCCGAACACACCCCGTGTTCTCCGCCAGGACTAGACTGGCTGCCAGATTTTTCCGGAGCCGGCTGACCCGCTGCCGCGCAGAAGCATCCGGTGCCGGAGCGCACACAATATTTTTTGCCACAGGAGGCACACATGTCAGGTCACTCCAAATGGGCCACCACCAAGCACAAGAAGGCCGCGATCGATGCCAAGCGCGCCAAGGCCTTTGCCAAGTACATCAAGGGCATTGAAGTTGCTGCGCGTCAGGGCGGGCCGGACACCGCAGGCAACCCGGCACTGGATCTGGCGGTGTCCAAGGCCAAGAAGAACTCCGTGCCCAATGACAACATTGACCGCGCCATCAAGCGTGGAGCCGGGCTGACCGGTGAAGTCATCGACTACTCGGAAATCTTCTACGAGGCCCGTGGCCCGCAGGGTTCCGCGCTCTACATCGAGTGCTTGACGGACAACAAGAACCGCGCTGCCTCTGAGGTGCGTGTGGCCGTCACCCGCAACGGTGGCACCATGGCCGACCCCGGCTCCGTGATGTTCATGTTCGAACGCAAGGGCGTGGCAGAGGTGACCAAGACCGACGGCCTGACCGAGGACGACGTCCTGATGGCCGTCCTGGATGCCGGTGCTGAGGAAGTCGTGGAAGAGGACGAGGTCTTTGAAGTGGTCTCCGAAGCCACCGACCTTGGCGCCATCCGCACCGCCCTGGAGGAAGCGGGACTGGAGTACAACAACGACGACCCCGTCTTCCGCGCCAACATGAAGGTGGACCTGGATGCCGACGGCGCAGCCAAGTTCTTGCGCCTGGCCGATGCCGTGGAGGCCCTGGACGACGTCCAGAACGTCTACTCGAATGCCGAGATCTCCCCGGAGGTCCTGGCTCAGCTCGAGGCCCAGGGCTGAATGTCCACTGCCGAGCAGGTCATCCTGGGGGTTGACCCCGGGCTGACCCGCTGCGGATTCGGTGTGGTGCGGATGCGCGCCAACCGGCAGGTGGAATGGATCCATCACGAAGTGCAGGGCACCTCAGCAGATCAGCCACTGGAACAACGCATCCTGAGCATCGCGGTGGCAGCGGAATCCATGATGGATCGCTACCACCCAGATGCGCTGGCCATTGAGCGGTTGTTCGCCCAGAACAACGCGCCCACGGTGGTGGGTACGGCG
>NZ_JROX01000235.1:0-5308 GCF_000800955.1 Kocuria sp. ZOR0020 | reverse complement strand
CACAGATCCCCGCCGCGGCGGGCCGCCGTGACGCCGATGCGCTGCCCACGTAACTCGCACAAGACCTCGCCCGCCCATTCCTGGCCCGGCGATTCCTCGCCCGCCGATACGTCAGGGGAGTCATGAGGAACAGGCGGGTGGACAGCGGCCCCCGCAGCGGATGGCGTGGCTTCTGTGGTGCGGCCGGCCACCATCCGTCAGACCTTCGCCGGTGGGCCGACCGGCAACGTGGCGCCGGCAACCAGCACGGACTCAGCAACACCCAACCCGGCTTCGATCTCCTCGGGTGTGGCGGGCCGGTGCTGGTCGCGTTCGGCGATCCACCGGATGGAGTCATCCGGCTCGGCGTCGTTGACAAAGGTGCGGAACCGGGCCAGGCGTTCCGGGTCTTTGAGGGTGGCCGCCCATTCGTCCTCATAGTTGGCGATGTGCCGGGCCATGGCCTCTTCCAGATCGGCTGCGATGCCCAGGGAGTCGCCGACGACCACGGCCTTGACGTGCTCGATCTTCCCGTCCAGCTCTTCCTGCCAGCGCGCGGTACGCTGCAGGCGGTCAGCGGTGCGGATGTAGTACATGAGGTATCGGTCGATGTAGGCGATCAGGGTGTCGTCGTCCAACCCTTGCGCCAGCAGCTCACCGTGGACCGGTGTGGCCCCGCCGTTGCCGCCCACGTAGAGGTTCCAACCGTCGGAGGTGGCGATCACTCCGATGTCCTTGGCCCGGGCCTCCGCGCATTCCCGTGCGCAGCCGGAGACCCCCATCTTGAACTTGTGCGGGGAACGCAATCCCCGGTAGCGCAGTTCCAACCGGATGCCCATGCCGACCGAATCCAGCACGCCGTATCGGCACCACGTGGAGCCCAGGCAGGACTTCACGTTGCGCAACGCCTTGCCGTAGGCCTGGCCGGACTCGAATCCGGCCTCCACCAGTTCCTTCCAGATTTCGGGCAGCTGCTCTAACCGGGCACCCAGCATGGTGATCCGCAGCGCACCGGTGAGTTTGGTGTAGAGCCCGTACTTCTTGGCCACCTCACCGATCACGATCAACTTCTCGGGCGTGATTTCTCCACCGGGCATGCGCGGGACCACCGAGTAGGTGCCGTTGCGCTGCATGTTGGCCAGGGCACGGTCGTTGGTGTCCTGCAGCCCGCCGCGCCCGGCGTCAAGTACGTACTCATCGCGCTGAGAGGCCAGCACGGAGGCCACCGCGGGCTTACAGATGTCACAACCCAGCCCGGAGCCGAATCGTTGCAGTACCGCATTCCAAGAGTCCAGATCCAAGGCTCTGACGGCCTCGAACAGCTCGGTCCGGGACAGTTCGAAGTGCTCGCACAAGGCCTTGGAGACTTCGACGCCGGCCTTGGCCAGTTCCCGGTCCAGGGTTTTCTTGAGCATGGGGATGCAGGACCCGCACTGGGTGCCCGCTTTGGTGCAGGTCTTCAGCTCGGGCATCTCGTGAACGCCGCAGGCCACTGCCTCGCGCACCGCACCGAAGCTGACACCGTTGCAGGAGCACAGCTCGGCGTCGTCGGGAAGCTCCGCATCCGGCGCCTCACCACCGGCGGCCGACAGGTAGAGTCCGGGTTCGGCGGGAAGTTCACGATCCAGCAAGGGACGCAACGACTGGTAGGGGGCGGCATCGCCCACGAACACCCCGCCCAGCAGGGTCTTGGCATCGGCCGTGGTCACGATTTTCTGGTAGAGCCCGCGGGCCGGATCGGCGTAGACGATCTCCAGGCAGCCCTCGGTCTGGCCGTAGGCATCTCCGAAGGAGGCCACGTCCACTCCGGAGAGTTTGAGCTTGGTTGCGGTGTCGAAACCGTCGAAGCTCGAGGAACCACCGGCCAGGCGGTCAGCCACGATCTCCGCCATCGCGTTGGCCGGTGCCACCAGGCCCACGCACTGGCCGTCGAAACTGGCAACCTCACCGATGGCCCAGACATGATCGGCCGAGGTCCGACAGGCGTCGTCGATCACCACTCCGCCGCGCGCAACCGTGGTGATCCCGCAGTTGAAGGCCAGCCGGTCCCTGGCGCGGATGCCTGTGGAGACCACCACCATGTCCGCGGGCAGGTCGGGGGAATCCGTGAACTCGACCGCGCTGACCTCGTTGGTTTTCTTGTCCAGCTTGATGCCGGAGGGGCGCTGCCCCATGTGCAGCCCCACACCGCGCTGGGAGATCAGGGCGTTGAGCGCCTGCCCCGCTCCCTGGTCCAGTTGCGCGTTCATCAGCCACTGGCGCGAGTGCACCACCGTGGATTCGGCCCCCAGTTCTTGGAGCCCACCTGCGGCTTCCAGCCCCAACAAACCACCACCGACGACGGCGGCGCGCGGTGTTCGTCCCAGCTTCTCCCGCAGCCGCTGCACCTCCGCGCGGATGGCAGCGACATCTTCAAGGGTGCGATAGACGAAGGCCCGCTGGGCCCCGGGAATGTTCAACCGAGCCGCATCGGAACCTGTGGCCAGCACCAGTTCATCCCACTCGAAACTGGTCTGTGGAACCTGTCGCCCGGCGTCGTCCGCGGTGTGCCCGCTTGGGGAGGTCTGTGCGGCGACGGAACTATCGGGGGCATCCGTGCGCAGCGTCTTGGTGGCCGGGTTGATCTCGCGAACCTTGCAACCCGTACGCAGCCGCACCCGGGGGTCCTCCCAGATGGACCCGGCCCCCAGCGTCAGGTCCACTTCACGGGACAGCGCCTTGGACAGCTGAACGCGGTCGTAGGGTAGGTGCGGCTCGTCGGCAAAGACATCGAGGACCACGTGATGGTCCTGTGCCGAAAGCACGGCTTCGGCAAAGCGGTGTGCGGCCGGACCACCACCGACGACTGCGATGCGCTGCGGGTTGTTGGGTGTGAACGGTGAACGACTCACGGCACTGCCTCCTCCCCCGGGGACCGCCCCGGGACACCACAACCGTAGAAATGTGCCGTTGCCCTGGGCTTTCACCACTGTTGCAAGCGTGTTGCCGGCAACCTCACACTGACCAACGGTGGTGTGAGGGCACTGTGTCCGGTTGGCAACACCGGGGAGAATCCACCGACACGCGGGCGCGGGATCCTGGGATCAACCGGTGGGGTCTTGAGCCCGTCAAGACCGTCCGATGCCGATTCAGCACACACCGGCGGTCACCGAGCACCGATGCGTGTGGTGCAACCGCCAGAACTGGAGTGATCGATGTCGACCATGACCGAACCCGCACAGGCAAGGCCTCGGGAGAATGAACTCGGCAGTCCGACCCAGCCCGTCACCGGGCGAGCGGTGGACGTTTGTGCGTTGGCGGATCTGGAGCCGGCCGTGGCCGTTGCCGCGCGTGTGGACGGCATCCAAATCGCACTGGTCCGACTTCCCGATGACACAGTTCACGCCGTGGATCACCGTGATCCACGCACGGGGTCGTGCACGATTGCCCGCGGCATCGTGGGCTCCAAGAACGGTGAGCCCACCATCGCGGCGCCGCTGTACAAGGAGGTGTACTCCCTGATCACGGGTGCGTGTCTGTCCAATCAGGACTACCGGTTGCTCACCCATCCGGTGGAGGTGACTGACGGCCGGGTACGCGTGACCGCGATGCGTGAGGCACCAGCACGCTGAGGTCTCCCGACCTGCCACTATCGCTGAAGTTGCTGCAGGTTGAAGTAACCTGCGCGGGCGGAAACTGCCGTTTCGACGGTGGCTTCACGCGGTGAGGAGCGCGCGTAATTGCTCTTTGACCGCGTCCAGGCGGGCCGCTGCGTGCTTGCGCGCCGCCGCCAGTGCCTCCGGGGCGGACACCTCCGTGACCGCCTCCAGGTAGCACTTGAGCTTGGGTTCCGTGCCGGAAGGACGCACGATCACGCGAGTGTCATCTGCCGTGAGCAACAGCAAACCGTTCGTGGGCGGCAGCGGTGAGTCCGCAGGCGGATTGGCAAGGTCACGGACCTCCACCACGGGGGAGCCGGCCAGCTCCGTGGGGGTGTGCTCCCGCAGCGTGGTCATCATCTGCGGAATCAGGGAAAGGTCAGAAACCCTGATGGAAAGCTGATCCGTGGTGAACAACCCGTGTTCCACCGCCAGCGATGCTAACTCATCGGCCAGGGACCGGCCCAGCGTGGCTGCCTGCTGCGCCAGTCGTGCCACGGCGACGGCGGCGGAGATGCCGTCCTTGTCCCTCACGGTCTGCGGCTGGATGCAGTAACCCAGGGCTTCCTCGTAGCCGTAGATGATCCCCGGCTGCCGGGTGATCCACTTGAAGCCGGTGAGGGTCTCCCGGTGTTCCACACCGGCTGCCGCAGCCATCCGTCCCAGCCAGCGGGAGGACACAATCGAGTTGGCCACCACAGCCCCGGCCTCCCCGGCGTGATCACGCAGGGCCGCCAGACCCAGCAGCACACCCACTTCATCCCCGCGCAGCATCCGCCACCCGTCCACGAAGGCGGGGTGGTGGGCGTCGGGAACGGCAACGGCGCAGCGGTCGGCGTCGGGGTCATTGGCGATGATCAGATCAGCCCCCACCTCCCGGGCCAACTCGAAGGCCAGGTCAAGGGCACCCGGTTCCTCCGGGTTGGGGAAGGCCACCGTGGGGAAGGTCGGATCCGGGGTGTGTTGCGCGCGCACGGGGTGCACGTCCGCGAACCCCGCGCGGGCCAGTGCCTCCACAGTGGTGGGTCCACCCACGCCGTGCATGGCGGTCAGCACGATCTTGGGCGACGACGACGCTCCAGCACCCGCCGGAGCTGTTGCGGCACCAGGTAGAACTGGGTTGGTCGCTGACTCCCGGGTCCCGCCGGTGCCACCGGGCACGATCGCGTCCAAATAGTGTGATTCCACCAGGTAGGGCAGCACGGTCCACCCGTCCTGGGCCACGGGGAGTTGACGCAGATCACCCACAGCATCAATGTGCGCGGCGATCTGGCTGTCATGCGGCGGCACGATCTGGCATCCGCGACCGTTGTCCTCAACGGCACGCCCACCCAGATAGATCTTGTACCCGTTGTCCGCTGCAGGGTTGTGGGAGGCGGTGACCATCGCACCCACTTCGGCGTCGTACTCCCTGACGGCCCAGGCCAGCACAGGGGTGGGCAGCGGACGCGGCATGATCAGGGTTTCCAGTCCAGCAGCGGTGAAGACCGCAGCGGTGTCCTGGGCAAAAACCTGAGAGTTCTTCCGGGAGTCGAAACCGATCACGGCCCGGGGTGCGCGTTCGGCATCTCCTCCGGCCACCTCCAGCACGTGGGCGGCAACACCGGCTGCCGCACGTTGGACCACCACGCGGTTCATGCGCATCGGACCCGCGCCGAGTTCGGCTCGTAGCCCTGCCGTGCCGAACTGCA
>NZ_JROX01000024.1:0-1048 GCF_000800955.1 Kocuria sp. ZOR0020 | reverse complement strand
GGCAGGCGCATTCGCGGGCATCAACAACATGTCGGCACCTGCCTGCAGAGCGGCACCGGCCGGGGTGCTCACGCCGGTGTCCACGGGCAGCCCATCCCCCACAATTCCGGAGAGGGCTCCCATGTCCAAGGCGTCCGTGACCACCACACCATCAAAACCCAAGTCCTGACGCAGCGCCTGATAGGCAGCAGGCTCCAGTGTTGCCGGCACGTCCGGATTCCACTCCTCCACCGCTATGTGGCCCATCATCACGGTGGGCACCCCGGCATCCACGGCAGCCTGGAACGGCACCCAATCCGTGGTGGAAAGTTCCTCCACTGACATCTCTTGCAGCGGCAGCCCCACGTGGGAATCGGTGGTCACTCCTCCGTGTCCGGGGAAGTGTTTGGCAGAGGACACCACGCCGGCGTTGTTGTGCCCTTCCACGGAGGCCACCACATGATCGGAAACCTGGGCGGCCTCAGTGCCGAAGGCCCGGTCACGGATCACGGCGTCACCAGGCGTGGTGATGTCTGCGGTGGGCGCGTTGTTCATGGTGAAACCCAGCCCCGCCAGTTCAGATGCCAGTCCCTCGGCCGCCTCCTGGGTCAACTCCGGGTCATCGGCGGCACCGATCTCTGAGGTCAGCGGCCACTCGGTGAGCGGCGAGCCCAGGCGGGTGACCGTGCCGCCCTCCTGGTCGACGGAGATGATCCCCGGCCAGTCCTGCCCGTCATGCGAACGGGACAGTGCGGTCTGGAACTCCTGGATCTGCCCGGACATGGCCTGCACATCAACGCCTTGAGCCCCACCCAGCGGAGTGTCCTCCTGAGTCTGCCCGGAGCCCTGCTCGGTGGGGACGTTACGGCCCATCACAATCACCCCGCCCAGGTGCAGGTCCTGGATCTGACCGACCTCAACGTCCACTGCGGCTTGATCGGCGCCGTCATAGGTGGCCACCAGGACTTGACCGGCTTTCTCCTCCACAGTCATGGCGGCCACCGCGGATTCGGCTGCCTCCCACGTGGCTTCATCCACGGCCCACGGTCCCGACGCCGGCCCTCGACTG
>NZ_JROX01000234.1:0-990 GCF_000800955.1 Kocuria sp. ZOR0020 | reverse complement strand
CATGCTGACTATTGCTTCGCGTCTCGACGTGATGAACCGCCTGGGTCGTGCACTGGCCGACCCCACTCGATCCCGGATCATCTTGACCCTGCTCGACCATCCCGCTTACCCGGCGGAACTGGCCCGAGATCTGGACCTGACACGCCCGAACGTGTCCAACCACCTGGCATGCCTGCGCGATTGCGGGATCGTCGTCTCCGAGCCCGAGGGTCGTCGGACACGATATGAGATCGCCGATTCGCACCTGGCGCAGGCGCTGACGGCACTGGTCGATGCCACCCTGGCAGTGGACGAAGACGCTCCGTGCATCGATCCCGCCTGCTCGCTTCCCGGATGCGACGCAGCTGGGGAGGGCGCATGATCCTCACCTCGGTCTTGCAGGCGATGGGCCTGTTCGCAGCGACCAACATCGACGACATCATCGTGCTCTCCCTCTTCTTCGCGCGAGGGGCAGGCCAGCGCGGCACTACCGCCCGCATTCTGGCCGGCCAGTACCTCGGATTCGCCGGCATCCTCGGTGCCGCGGTCCTGGTGACCATCGGTGCCGGAGCATTCCTGCCCTCGGCAGCCATCCCGTACTTCGGTCTCATCCCTCTGGGCCTCGGCCTCTGGGCCGCATGGCAGGCCTGGCGCGGAGACGATGACGACGATGACGACGAGGCCAAGGTTGCCGGCAAGAAGGTCGGCGTGTGGACAGTCGCAGGCGTCACCCTTGCCAACGGCGGCGACAACATCGGCGTCTACACCCCTGTCTTCCTCAGCGTGGAACCTCTCGCAGTAGTCGCCTACTGCATCGTCTTCCTCGCGCTCGTCGCGGTCCTGGTGGCCCTGGCAAAGTTCGTCGCCACCCGCCCCCCGATCGCCGAAGTGCTCGAACGCTGGGAGCACATCCTCTTCCCCATCGTTCTCATCGGCCTCGGCATCGTGATCCTCGTCAGCGGCGGAGCCTTCGGACTCTGACGTAGCGGCAGCGATCCAAACGGCCCCGAC
>NZ_JROX01000233.1:0-1582 GCF_000800955.1 Kocuria sp. ZOR0020 | reverse complement strand
CTAGCCGCCTAACACCCACCGGCCTCAACTACCTTGACAAATTCCGATCGGCCTGTTCGCCGCCACCAACATTGACGACATCGTCGTGCTCGTGGTGCTGTTCCTCGCCTCTCGTCGGGGAAAGCCAAGACCATGGCAGATCGTCGCGGGGCAGTACCTCGGGTTCATCACCCTCGTCGTGGTCAGCGTGGTGGCCGCTTTGGGCTTGACGATCATCCCAGACTCCTGGGTCGGGCTCCTTGGGCTGATCCCTCTAACCATCGGCATCTGGACGCTCGCGCGGGGGCTACGCCGCAACCAGGCTGATGACGATGGTGAAGCAAAGATCACTGCAGTCGGGTTGTGGGGCGTCGCCGGGATCACGATCGCCAATGGTGCCGACAACATCTCCCTCTACACGCCGATCTTTCGCACCAGCGCACCCGCTGACGTCGTGGTCATGATTGGAGTGTTCCTCCTCCTCGTGGCCGTCTGGTGCGGCGCGGGACGGCTGATCGGAACGCACGAGGCCGTCACCGATGCGTTGGAACGGGTCGAGCATTGGCTTGTCCCCGCAGTGTTCATCGGACTGGGGCTGTTCATCCTGATCGAGTCCGGCGTCGTCCTCCGGCTCTCGGAGGTCTTCGCATGACGTCGCGCGAGACCGGCCACGAGCCCGAAGCACGAGAAGTTCCCCCGCCGCGGCGCTGGCAACTCACCGTGGGAGCGTTCACGCTCGGCGCGTTGGTAGTCCTCGTCGACCAGGGGACCAAAACTTGGGCCGAAGCCACACTTACCGAGGGCGAACGCGTCCCTTTGATCGGCAACCTGTTGGGTTTGCAACTTGCCTACAATCCCGGCGCGGCCTTCTCCTTCGGCGAAGGCTCCACCCCGGTGTTCGCTCTGGCGGCCGTCGTTGCTACGGTCACCGCGGTCGTCTTCGCCTTGCGTGTCCGGCGACCTAGGTGGGCGATCGTGATCGGTGCGCTCGGTGGAGCCGCCGCCTCGCACACCGGCGACCGGCTCTTCCGCGAGCCAGGGTTTGCCCAAGGTCATGTCGTGGACTTCCTGGCATACGGCACCTGGTTCATCGGCAACGTTGCGGACATCGTGATCGTCGCGGTCGCGATCACCGGAGTGCTCCTCATGCTCCGCGAGCGGCCCGGCGAGTGACGCCGCTTTAGCGAACACAGCGGCAGCATCGGAGAGTTCACTACTTCCCCAGGCGGCGAGATCTCCCTCGAGGTCAAAAGTTACGGCAGCTACCGGGTCCAACTGGTCCCGCGGACGACCGTCCATGAGACACCACGGCAGGCGAGCGTCCATGTGGAGCTGATCGGTAAATGGCGTGCTTCTGGTGGGGGTGAGTGGCGTTAGCTGGTGATGAGGGTGCTGGCGGCTGCTTCGATGACGTCGTCGGTGATGGTGTCGAGTTGGTTGATCTTCAGGACGCGTCCGATCTGGGGGAAGAGGCGTTCGAGGATGCGGAAGTTACCGCGGGTGATGCGTTCGATCGCGGCGATAGCCTGGGCGTCGGTGAAGTCGTCGGGGTCGAGGGTGCGGCCGAGGCGCTTCCAATGGCGGGTCAGGACGAACAGCAGTT
>NZ_JROX01000232.1:0-1155 GCF_000800955.1 Kocuria sp. ZOR0020 | reverse complement strand
GGCGCGCCATGGCTGCCGTCTACATCGGTATCGGGGTGGGGACCTTGGCCGTGCTGTGGGTGGCCCTGGGATCCTCCGGGGCCACCGCGCCCCGGGAAGTGCTCGATCCCGGGGTCCTGGTGCGCTGGGGGTTGCCGCTGGCCACGACCGTGCATCACCTGGCCATGGGCATCACCTGGGCCGGGCTGGTCTTCGCCACCACCGTGGTGCCCCGGTCCACTCCGGTCCCCGGAGCGGGACAGACCAGGGCCGAGCACCCGGCCTTCGCCCGGGCCATGACGGTGGCTGCGGCCGCGGCCGCGGTGTGGACCCTGGCGGCGGTGGCGATCATCGTGCTCAGCTACGCCGACACCATCGGGGCTCCCGTGTCCGGCTCGGCCGAGTTCACCGGGCAACTGGGTTACTACGTGACCCGCCTGATCCCCGGCCAAGCATGGGCCGTCACCGCGGTGGCCGCGGCACTGACCACCACCCTGGCCGTGCTCGTTCGTTCCCCGGCGGCGGTGGCCGCCACCGCCCTGGTGGCCCTGGCCGCCGTCATCCCGCTGTCCCAACTGGGACACGTGGCCGGGGTCGATGATCACAACGGGGCCGTCAATGCTCTGGCCCTGCACCTGCTCGGTGCCGGGATCTGGACCGGCGGGATCATCGTGCTCGCCCTGCTCGCCCCGCTGCTGACCGCCCCCGCCACCGGCCACGGGTCAGCCCGGACCGTGCTGGAACGCTTCTCGGCCCTGGCCGGGGTGGCTTTCGTCCTGGTGGCTGTCTCGGGAGTCATCAACACCGTCTACCGGATCGGTGGCTGGGACGGGCTGGACTCCGGCTACGGGGCGCTGGTGATCGCCAAGACGATCGCCACCGTGGCCCTGGGCGTGCTGGGGTACCTGAACCGCCGGGCGATCACCGCCGGCACCCCGACGCTAGGCCGGGTGTGGCGGCTGATCACCGTGGAGGTCTTCATCCTCTGCGCCGTGATGGCCCTGGGCGTGGCCCTGGCACGCACCCCCACCCCGGTGCCTCTGGAGAGACAACCTGACATCACCCCCGCGGAGATCCTCACCGGCTACCTCCTGCCCCCGCCCCTGAGCTTCTCCGGTTGGTTCACCCAGTGGCGCGTCGACTGGCTGTGGATCGCCGTGGCGATCCTCGCGGCTT
>NZ_JROX01000231.1:0-12125 GCF_000800955.1 Kocuria sp. ZOR0020 | reverse complement strand
GGAAGGATCGGGCCATGGATTCATCCCGGGAGGTCACATCCCCCAGATCCAGTGAGCTCAGGACATCCGCAACCCGGTTGAAGGCGGGGCGGACGTCTTGGGCCTGCGTGAACATTTCGTCGTAGGCGCCTGAGCCCGCCATGTCCTGGGCATAGGTGGCGAACAGATCCGTCATGGTGGTGGATCACGTCCCTTCAGTCCTTGAAACTCTCAACCCCCGTGCGGGGTGCGATCCACACATGCGCAGATCACGTGGTGCGGGCCTGGACCCGGAGCATCCTGGCACAGACGTGTTGCAGGGAGGTGACGAAGCGCCACAGACAGTCTGCTGCTGACCTCCCGTGTCCATAGGATAGTGGTGTGTCTCACCATGATCTGACCCGTGTGGATGCTGCTGCCCGAACTGCTGCCCTGACGCTGAACGCCGCGGACGTGGAACTGGACCTGACAGGCGCCTGTGACCAGCACCAGCGCACCTTTGGCGTCCACGTCACCTGGGACTTCAGCTTAAACGACGACGCCCCCACCACCAGCACGTTCCTTGACTTCATCGGGGACGTCCACGCCGTGGAGATCAACGGGGTGGCGTTGGGCCGCACTGAGTTGAGCGAGGTTGTCAGTGACGGCCGGATTGAACTGCACGGGCTGCAAGCCACCAACCGGGTGGTGGTGGAAGGTGCCGGGTACTACTCCCGATCAGGTGAAGGCTTGCACCGTTACGTGGATCCGGAGGATGGGCAGACCTACCTCTACACCCAGTACGAGCCCACGGACGCCCGGCGAGTGGTTCCCTGTTTTGACCAACCGGATCTGCGCACGGCCTGGACGTTGACGGTCCTGGCACCGGAAGGGTGGTCCGTGTCCTCCAACGCCCTGCCCGTTGGCCAGCCGGTGCGCCAGCCGGTGACCGGAGAAACCCAGGCAGGGATCCGGCACGAGTTCGCCCCCACCGCCTCCATCCCCAGCTATCTGACCACTGTGTTGGCTGGCCCGTATCACCGAGTGGACAGCACCTGGAGCCGCAAGTACGCACACCGACCCCAGCAGCTTCCCCTGACCCTGTGGTGCCGTGCCTCCATGGCGCAGTACCTCCCGGCAGAAGAACTGTTTGACCTGACCCGCACGGGGTTGGATTTCTTCACCGAACTCTTTGACCTGCCCTTCCCGTTCGACTCCTATGAGCAGGCCTTTGTGCCCGAGTACAACCTGGGTGCCATGGAGAACCCCGGGATGGTCACCCTCACGGAGGACTACCTGTTCCCGGACGGACCCACCCACCAGCAACGGGCGGGGCGGGCCAACACGGTGCTGCACGAAATGGCGCACATGTACTTTGGCGATCTTGTGACCATCCGCTGGTGGGAGGACCTGTGGCTCAAGGAGTCCTTTGCGGAGTTCATGGGCGCCTACGCCAGCGCGGAGGCCACGGAGTTCAGGAATGCCTGGGCCGGGTTTGCCGTGCGGCGCAAGGGGTGGGCCTACCGACAGGACAGTTTGAGCACCACGCACCCGATTGTGGCCGACGTCCCGGATGTGGCGGCCGCCCGCCAGAATTTTGACGGCATCACCTACGCCAAGGGGGCTGCCACACTGAAGCAGTTGGTGGCCTACGTTGGTGTGGAGGAATTCATGGCTGCGTGCCGCGTCTACTTCCGCCGCCATGCGTGGGGCTCGGCGGACCTGCAGGATTTCCTGGCGGCTTTGGAGGAGGCATCCTCCAGGGACACGGCCGCTTGGGCCCGGGACTGGTTGGGCACGCTGGGCACCACGGTCATGGATGCTGAGGTTCACAGGTCGGAGCTTCACTTGACCCCGCAGGGCACCGTGCCGGACCCTACTTCACAGAGAGCTCACCACCTGGCCGTTGGTCTGTACCAGCCCGGTTCGGATGCGTACGGCCTGGAACGCACGCATCAAATTCCCGTGGACCTCCCGGCAGATCTCACACCAGGCACCGCAGTGGTGGTCCCCTTCCCGCCCGCAGCCGGCTCAGGGACTCCCCTGGTCCTGGTCAACGACGACGACCTCGACTTCTCCCACGTGAATCTGGACACCGCCACCACCCAGCGGCTGATGGAGGATCTGGGTGCGTTGCCGAATCCCATGGCGCGATCCGTGGCCTGGTCCCACCTGTGGTCCATGCTGCGCCGTGCCCAGCTGGACCCCGCGGATTTCCTGGGGGCTGTCACCCGTGACGTGTTTGCAGAAACCGAGTCCGTGGTGTTTGAAACCATCCTGGAACGCGCCGTGGAGACGGTGGAGGACTACGTTCCCGTGCGGCGTCGTGCAGATCAACGGCGGGTGCTCACCAACGCGGTGGTCCATCACCTGAAAGCAGCACAGCCGGGTTCGGACCGGCAGACGGCACTGGCCAGGATCCTGGGGCGCCTGGTGGCCAGGGACCCGGGACCTGCCGCGTGGCTGCGGGATCTGCTCACCGGCAGGCAAACCCTGGAGGGGTTGATTCTGGGGCCGTCCTTGCGGTGGCGGTGGATGACTGGTCTGGTGGCCTCCAACCATGCCGTGGACTCCTGGGTCCGGGAGGAGCTGGAACGTGATGGTTCCCGGGTGAGTCAGATCGGGCATGCCAGGACCCAAGCGGCCCGGCCCACCCGATGGGCCAAGGACGCTGCCTGGGAGCAGATGCTGGGTGGGGACCTGTCCAATGACTTGCTCAGCGCCACAGCCGCAGGTTTCCAGTTGGCGGATGACCACCTGATCACCCCGTACCGGGACGCCTACTTTGCCATGCTGATGCAGCAGTGGGAGACCCGCTCCATGGGCATGGCCACGCGTGTGGTGGCCGGGCTCTATCCCAGCACCTGTGACCTGAAGCCGGGTGATTCTGCGGAATCAGATTCGTTGTTGAGCCAAACTCAGCAGTGGCTGGACACCCACCCGCAGGCGCCGGCGGCCTTGCGCCGGGTGCTGACGGAACAACGCGATGAACGGTTGATCCGGCTGCGGATTCAAGCCCGTTCAACCCCGTGAACCCCGCCGGAATCACCATCTGTAGTCATGTTTGGCTCATGCAACAATCCGCCCCGGACGCATGGATTCGTGAAAGACTGTTGCGCGTCCGGTGACCCGGATGCTCGCGTGACTAGGTTGACCGGCAAGCCACGCTTCCCCACCCCCTGGCACCAGGGCCCTCCGGCAAAAGGGAGACCATGACCACCTACGCACTCAACGACCGCGGTTCTCTGGAAATTGTCACGGAGAACTTCTATGACGCTGAGATCTTGCGCGTGTTCGGTGCCCTGTCCCACAACACCGTGGAAACCTACGCCGGTACCGCTGAACTTGTGCCTGAACCGGACAACCCCTTTGACTCCCAGACCATTGCCGTGCGGGTGGGCCGGCATCAGGTGGGTCACCTGGCCAAGGACGACGCCGCGCGCTACTGGCCGGCGGTGACCCGCGTGGTGGCCTCCGGTCTGAGCCCCACCGCGCCGGTGATCATCAAGGCCTCTTTGGTGGATGCTGACGGCACGGATGAGGTGGATGCCACCGCCCGGATCCAGCTCTCCCCGCCGGATCTGCTGTTTCCCGTGAACTCTCCCCCGCAGCGTTCCACGGTGTTGCCGCAGGGGCCGTCCATCAAAGTACTGGATGAACAAGACCACGCCGCCTACCTGCACTCGATCCTGCCCAAGTCCGGGGAAGCCCGCCTGTTCCTGACCCTGGAGGTCAACCAGGTACGCACGGCCCACGGGGAGCACGTGGACATTGTGGAGGTCCTGCATGAGCGCCAGGTGGTGGGCCGGCTCTCCACGCAGCTGTCCGAACAGTTCATTCCGGTCATCCGCCATGCCTTTGAACATGATCTGCTCACGGCTGTGTGGGGCACCATCCGGGGCTCAGCCTTTGAGGTCTCCCTGACGGTCCAGGCCGCTCGGCCGGAAGCGATCGAGGCCGACTGGTACCAGGAACTCCCCCGCCTGGGTGAGGAATTGGTACCTGAGTCCGACTCCTATGAGGTCCCCAACGCCTACGTGCCCACGGAGGCTGAACGCGGCAAGAACGCCAAGAAATGGCACAGGGGAATGTCTGCCGCCGGTGCCGCACCTGCTTCCAACGGGACGGGCCGTTTCCGTTCCTTCCGTGGTTCTGGCTCCACCTCAACGTCCACCGCAGCCTCCACAGCCGCGGGCAGCGACGCCGCAGCCGGCAACGACGCAGCGGCCACCTGGACCCAGAGCAGCCGCGTGACGGCCATGGTCCTTGCCGGTGTGACCGTTGTGCTCCTGCTGGTGGCTCTGTTGATGCTGGGCCGCGAGCCGTTGGTCAGTGCGCTTGCTGTGATTGTTGCCGCTGCCACCGGAGGCATGGCACTGTACTTGCGGTCCCTGTTCGGTCCGCTGCGTTCCAGCGGTTCCGCACAGTCGGCACGCGGTACAGATGACCAACCCTCGGCAGAGACGATGACCCCCAACGGATGATCTCCCGGCGCGAAAGACTCCTTCAGATCCTTGAAGTGCTCTCCAAGCACGGCTTTGGGTTCGCCCTGGGCGGGCTCAAACCTGAGTGGCGCTCCTACCTTGGCAAAGTCCGGCTGATTGATCCGGACAAGGTGCAGCCACAACCGGAGCACCTACGCCTGGCCTTGGAGGAGTTGGGTCCAACATTTGTGAAGTTGGGCCAGCTGGCCTCCACCCGCCCGGATCTTCTGCCCCAGGCCTACGCACAAGAATTGGCGCGCCTTCAGGACTCATCCCCTCCCATTCCACCGCAGGTGGTGCGGGAGATGCTGAGCGAGCAACCGGAAACGGGTGCGGAGGAGATCCTCCAGCACATTGACCCCGTTCCGCTGGCCACGGGGTCCATCGGCCAGGCCCACGCGGCACGTCTGCGGGGTCAGGACGTGGTGGTCAAGATCCGCCGACCGGACATTGTGGATGAGGTCAACCGGGACCTGGAGATCCTGCGGGAGTTGGCGGTGCTTCTGACCCGGTACTGGCCGGGTGTGCAGTACCAGGACCTGATTGGCCTGGTGGACGAGTTCGCCTCCTCCATGCGGGATGAGATGGACTACCTGACAGAGGCCCGCAACACGGAGCGCATGCGGGAGAACTTTGCGGCTCACCCCGCGATCATCATTCCGGAGGTGTTCTGGGAGGCCACCACCACCCGGATCCTGACGATTTCACGCATGAGTGGAATGAAGATCAGTGACAACCAGGCCTTGGATGCCGCAGGCCTGGACCGTCACGAACTTGCCGTCACCGCCACGGATGCCCTGTGCAAGATGATCTTTGAGGACGGGTTCTTCCACGCGGATCCGCACCCGGGCAACTTGTTTGTCCAACCAGATGGCTCGATCGCCATGATCGACTTTGGCATGGTGGGGACCCTGTCTGAGGAGTTCCGCGATTCCTTGGTGACCTTGATGATGGGGGTGGTCCAGGGTAACGTCCGCCGTGCCACCAGTGGCATGTTGGCCCTGACGAACACCTCCGGTCAGGATCTGGACCGTGCCAAGCTGGAGCGGGACATTGAGGCCATGGTGCGGCGTTATGCCAACCGGCCGCTGTCTGAGGTCCGGATCGGGTCCCTGATGGGTGATCTGGTGTCCACATTGCGCCGCCACCGGCTGCGTCTGCCGCGCCAGTCGGCGCTGTTCCTGCGCATGGTGCTGACGGCAGAGGCCATTGGCACCGGCCTGGATCCGGATTTTGACCTGGTCTCCGTGATGCAGCCCTACGCGCAGCGTTTTGTGCTCAAACGCCTCTCCCCGGAGGCACTGGTGGGGCGTGTGCGGGACCTGGTTCAGGATGCCGTGCACATGGGCGCGGAAGCCCCGGAAGCCATGCGGCGGGTGCTGGCCGTCCTGGAACACGGTGGCTTTGACGTTCACCTGCGCGGTGATGAACTCCAACCGCTGCTGAACCAGACGGAGAAGATCGGCCACCAACTGATTGCCGGAGCGGTGATAGCCGCCACCATCAACGGGATGTCCCACGTGGTGGCATCAGATGCGGAGCGGTTCTCCAAGCTGCGGCTGCCCATTCTGGTGGGTGGTACGGGCATGGTGGGGGCACTGTCCGGTTACCTGGCCGTTTCCACGGCAGCTCCGCGCACGCGTCGACTGGTCTCCGGGCTCAGGGCACGACGCCGCAGCACCTCCCGCTGATCCTGACAACGGCGCCCCACGCGGGTCCAGTCATAAGAATGCAACTGTCCGCCAGGGTACGTACAATCTTGGTGATTCATACAGGATGCTCCCCACAAATGCTCAGTGGTGGGCAGTCGTGCCGTTGAGAGGGCAGGTGACAGGTGGCCGCGGACAAGAAGGGGCCCCAGCAGGTGCCGGGTGGTTCCATCCTGGCTCAGGTGCTGGGTGAGGTGCGTCTGGAAAGTGAAACTGACGGATTCGATCCCCCTGGCCACGTTCTGGAGGCCACCTACGGCGGAATGCTGCAGGTGCTGCGCCACGTCAGCTACTCCGTGGCCCGCTCTCACGGGTACCCCAAGGAGCTACCAGATTTCCAGCTGCACTATTCGCAACAGCAGCCGGGTCACTACCTGGTGGACCTGCGCGTGGTGGATCAGCGCCCGGCCTGGGTTCGCATGGTCAATCCCAAATCCGCGGCGTGCCGCGAACGATACCGGGTGCTGTTGCGGTGGGTTGCGGAGCTGATGTCCACCACCGTGCAGTTGGTCCCACCCATCACCATGGCGGAGGACATCAAGATCAGTGCCGCCGGTGACCAGGAGGGCTTTGGCACCTTGATGCTGGACAACCGCCGCACTTATCGGGTGCCGCTGGTGATGATGGGCATTTTTGAGAACAACCCCGCCCTGGTGGATGCACTCACCGGCATGATGTCTGTTCTGCTGTTGCCGGAGGTCAAGGCCCTGGTGATTGTCCGCGACCCGTTGGAATCCAAGCAACGGGATGAGGTGGTGATTCCGCTGTCAGAGACCTTCCACCGGAAGATCATCCATGAGACTTACCACTCCTTGGCAGGCAAGGTGCAGGCGCAGGATGCTCCGCTGAGTTCTGTGCTGACTCGTCATGAACGCCGTCAGGACTTCCCCACCGGCATCTCCGGGCTGGATCCCAGCGCCTGAGAACCATGGGCATGGTGGGGTGCTCACGGGGGTGGGTCAACCGGGTAGCTCACCGGAGGAGGTCGCCACCTGCCTGGAACTCCACAAACACGTCCGTGGCCGGGATGACACATTCATTGCGGGACTCAGGTGTGTGCGGGTCAGAGCCCACCACAATGGATCCCACACCCTCCTCACTGACCGCCGACCACAACTCCCTCAGATGGGCCTGAACGGCGGCATCCATCAAACCATGAACCACCTGGACCGGTAGGCGCAGGCGCTGGGAGTCCGTGGTGGAAACAAGATCCACCAGATTCCCGTGACCGGCTGCGTGCGTGGTGGTACCGCCGACCTCCAGGGAGAAAGCTGCAGCCTTGATGAGCAGCATGGTGTTCTGCAGGGCAGTTTGGGCCCGGTTGGCTTCACCATTGGTGGGCACATGACGCCAGAGATCACTGAGGCGTCGTCGTCGAACCACGGGCGGGGCGGGGCGCTGGTCAGCAATGAAGGTGACCAAGCCGTCCTGGCTCTCCGTGAAGGAGATGGACAGCAACCCGTCGGCATCCGGGGTGGTGTCCGGCGAACCGTTGGCGTGGCGGTAGAAGTACTGACCGATGGCCTTGATGGCTCCGTAGGTCCGCCGCAGGATGTCCCGGTTCAGCAGGAGGTTCTGGCCGCGGGAATCCTGGACTTTGAACTGAAGGGCGGCGTGTCCTGCAGCGGGGTCACGCTTCATGGCGCCATCACCTCAAACGGATACGGTCGGTGTGCCAGCAGCGCAGCACGCTGCTGGATCAGGAATCACCGCGCGGAGCGCGGCTCTGTTCCGACCTTACCGCGAGGTAATATGCGGTTGAGATATATTTCAGATCTTGTCGTTGCATGTCGCCCGGGCGAGTCCGCACAGAGAACAACGGCGCGGTTCAGCGCAGATCGATCTCCTGCAGCGGCAGCCGCGCCCGAACAATCCACTGTCCCGCCTGCGGGCCGCTGCTGAGTTCGCCGCCGAACACGGACACCCGTTCCCGCAGCCCCAGCAGCCCGAATCCCCCGGCGCTCAACACCGCTTCAGGTGTGGTGTTCTCCCGACGCCGCGACTGGGCCAACTTGTTGGTGACCTCCACCTCCGCGTGGCCCTGGGCGCCGTCGTGAGCAAGGATCTCCACCCGAATGAACACCGGGCCATCCGTGGCTCCGTGGCGAATGATGTTGGTGCAGGCCTCCTGCACCACCCGCTGACACGTGCTGCGCACAGAGGTGGTCAGGTACTCCCATCCCGGGCCGTCCTGGATGCGAATGTCCCGGAACCCCGAATCCTTCAGACTCTGGACGCTGTGTTGCAGCACGTCAGACATGGTGGGAGTGGGAGGGGCAAGGTTGCCGGAGGTGGTGGATTCGTGGGCGGTTTCAGACAGCGGCGTCCGGGTGGCCGAAATACCCACCGGCTCCTCCCGCAGGATGTTCACCAGACGGCGCAGGTCAGCAATGGTTCCGCTGGCGCTGTCTGCAATGTCTTTCAAGGCAGTGCGTTGGAAACTTTGGTCCTGGGAGAGCAATCCGGCATTGGCGCGCAGGGCGGTGGCAGTGACGTCATGGGCCACAAGGTCGTGCAGTTCCCGTGCCAGGTCTTGGCGTTCGGCGGCACGGACCAGGCCGGCCTCATGCTCCAGGCGCGCAATTTTGCGGGCGGAGAGCAGGCTGCGGCACCGGAAGAATCGGATGGTGGCGCCCAGGGCTGCGGCCATGGAGATCAGCAGGATCAGGGCCACGACTTCTGGCCAGGTGGTGGGTTCGCGGACAAAGATGCCAAAGCTCACGGCCGCAAGGACCTGGGCGCCCACCACGGTCATGCCCACGCTCCAGCGCAACCACATGACAAGGATCAGGGTGCACATGACCCCGGGGACAAACATGACAAACACAGATTCGGTCAGCAGGGCCGCAGCGTAGGCAAAGGCCAGGGTGACGGCACCAAACCGTGGACCCACCAGCGTGCCCAGCAGTGGCAGGTAGGAGGCGCCGGCCAGCGCCAGGACCTCCACCAACGTGGAGTCCGTGCCCTGGGTGCCCGGATGGGCTGTGGTCAGCAGGCGAATCACGTCAAACGCGGCCACGCCTGCCACCAGGATTCCCACGATGATCCGCAGGAACATGGGCAGTGGAAGCGGGTCCGTGATCCGCAGCTCCGGCCACCGGCCGGAGATTGCGGTCCACGGACCCGCTGTAGAAGTCAGAGGACGCACGTTACCTGGAGCAACGTCCGTAGTACTGGCAGAGCAGGCTCACAAAAACGGCCGGCTCGGCCTTGACCGGGCCGGCCGTCACTGAATTGGACGACGACGGCGCTGCCGCCAGGCCCGGGAGCAGAGCTGCTGAGGCCATGCCGCCGCTGAGCAGCATGGAACCGGCAACGGCCGCTGCAGCAGCGGCCTTCCGGGAACGGGTGAACAAAGCCATGGGTACTCCTGATGGGTTTGGGAGGTGGTGGTCACGCGGATTGCCACGGTGCCGTTGTTGCTGGTCAGCACACATCCACGCGTCCCAGGATATTCTGATTCCGCAAAAACGCATCTAGGAGTGCAACCGCAGTCATGACCACCCCTGCAAAATACCGAGTCCTGATCGCCGACGACGAGTCCGTGGTGCGGGAAACACTGTCCGTGTACGTGGGCAGTGCCGGGGACATGGAAGTGGTGGGAACGGCAGCTGATGGCCGCTCTGCCGTGCAGGTGGCGGTGAACCTGCGCCCGGACATTGTGCTGATGGACATCCAGATGCCGCGTGTGGACGGTGTTGAGGCCACTGCGGAACTGTTGCGGGTCCTGCCCGCCACCAAGGTGGTCATGATCACCACGTTCACCACGGCGGACGCCGTCGTCCCTGCGCTGCGTGCCGGTGCCCTGGGGTACGTGTTGAAATCCGATCCCCCTGAGCGGATTCTGAGCACGGTGCGCCGTGCCCTGACGGGAAGAACTCAGCTCTCCCCCACCGCACTGGATGCTGTTGTGGGTCACTTGAGGGCCGGCGACAAACGCAATGAACTGCCGCCGGCCGTGACCCTGACCAGCCGCGAATCGGAAGTTCTGAAGTATCTGGCCACCGGTTGCAGCAACAAAGAGGTGGCCGATGGCATGGGGATCTCAGAGAAATCGGTCAAGCTGCACGTGACTCATCTGGTCAGCAAATTTGGCGTACGGGACCGCCTGCAACTGGTGATTGCGGCCCACAAGGCGGGCATGGTGGAGCTGTAACCGACCGGCGCCGGTATGTGATTCACCAGATGGCGGTGGTGAAACTCCGGTTACTGGCGGGTTGTCTCCCGTATGCTTGCTGTCGTTCCGCAAGTCCACCAAACAGCTGCCTCCAGCAGCGGGGAGAAAACGCGATGACCCTGACCATCATGCCGATCTACGGGACGCGCCCGGAGGCCATCAAGATGGCGCCGATCGTCAAAGCGCTCCAAGAGTCCCCGCAATTCGAATGTGTGGTTACCGTCACCGGGCAGCACCGGGAAATGCTGGATCAGGTCAATCAGATCTTTGACATCACACCGGATCATGACCTGAACATCATTCAGCCGCGCCAGACCCTCAACGGTGTCCTGACCCGCACGGTGGAAGGTTTGGATGCGATTTTTGAGGAATCCGCCCCGGATGCGGTGATTGTGCAAGGTGACACCACCACGTCCACGACCGGTGCCATTGCGGCCTTCTACCGCGGAATCCCGGTGATTCACGCGGAAGCCGGCCTGCGTTCCTTCGATCTGTTCTCCCCGTTCCCGGAGGAAGCCAACCGGAAGTTGACTTCTCAGATCACCAGCCTCCACCTGGCGCCCACGGACATCTCCAAGCGCAACCTGCTGGCCGAAGCCATTGACGGCGAGCACATTGTGGTCACCGGCAACACCGTGATTGACGCCCTGCACCACACCGTGGCCAAGGCACTGCCCTTCTCGGACCCACAGCTGGAGGACATCGCGCAGCGCTCTGGCAAAACGTTGTTGGTCACCACGCACCGCCGGGAGAATCAGGGCGAAGCCATGCGGGGTGTGGGGCGTGCCCTGGCCCGGATTGCCGACGCCGAACCGGATCTGACCATTGTGTTGCCGGTTCACCGCAACCCCGTGGTCCGTGAAGCTGTGCTGCCGGCCATTGAAGGCAAGCCCAACGTGCACGTGACAGAACCCATGGCTTACGGCGAGTTCACGCGCATGCTCTCCGTTGCGGACATTGTTCTCACGGACTCCGGTGGCGTCCAGGAAGAAGCCCCTTCCCTGGGCAAGCCCGTGCTGGTCATGCGGGAGAACACCGAACGCCCTGAGGCAGTCACCGCTGGCACGGTCAAGCTCATTGGCACGGATGAAGAACGCATTGTGGAAGAGGTGGACACCCTCCTGCACCACCACGGCATCTACGCGGCCATGGCCAACGCCGTGAACCCCTACGGCGACGGGAAAGCCGCGGCCCGTACAGTCGCCGCCATTGAGCAGATGTTCGGTGTGGGCCAGCGGATCGCAGACTTCGATCCCAAAACCTCTTGAGATCAGTTTAAATCCGCCAGAAAGGTCATCAAATGAAATCGCGGACATTCACCGTCGCTCTCGCTTTCGGACTCCTCGTTCTATCTGGGTGCGGAACCCCCGATGCCGGTGACGAATCAGTTGAAACCGAATCATCTGTATCCTCGTCAGAACACAAATCGCCATCCCCTGGAGAAGAATCGTCGCACGTTGAATCTCGAGTAACGGTTAGTGTCGACGACGGCCAAGGGACCTACACGATTAAAGACACAGAAGACGATATAACTGAAAAAGTTGGCTTCAGTGGCGAAGAAGTTGTTGATATTGATAACCGCGTCTATAGCGTGTATGTAGAGGCTGATCAAGACGGAAGTCAAGTAACTTGCGAAGTAACCGTAGACGGGGAAACTGTAGCAAACGACAAATCTTCGGATGGCCCCGCAAGATGCTGGCCAGCTCCCGCGTGAGGAGTAGACAACCTCGGTGGTGCATGACTCTATAAATGGCTCTTCCTACCTGAGGTGGGGGTGAGTGAGCCCGCCGCCGATGA
>NZ_JROX01000230.1:0-1808 GCF_000800955.1 Kocuria sp. ZOR0020 | reverse complement strand
CCACCAACACACCGACGCCAGCTTCAAGGCCGGGCAGCTCGTCATCATCGACGAAGCCTCCCTCGCCGGCACCCTCTCCCTGGATCGGATCACGCAGGCAGCGGAGGAGGCGGGGGCGAAGGTGCTGCTGGTCGGTGACTACGCCCAGCTCCAGTCCGTCGACGCCGGTGGTGCGTTCAGCCTGTCGATCCACGACCGCGACGATGCCCCCGAACTGGTCGACGTCCACCGCTTCACCCACGCCTGGGAGAAGACCGCGTCCCTGGAGCTGCGGCACGGCCGCACCCCAGTCATCAACACCTACCTCGACCACCATCGAATCCATGATGGTGACGCCGACGCCATGGCCGATGCCGCCTACACCGCCTGGCGCCACGATCGCCGGCAGGGGTTGGCGTCGATGCTGATCGCCGAAACCCGCGAGAACGTCACCGCTCTCAACGTCCGCGCCCGCGCCGACCTCATCCTCGACGGCACATTGAAGCCCGGCCCCGAAATCACCCTGTCCGACGGCGCGACAGCAGGAGTCGGGGACACGATCATCACCCGCCACAACGACCGGCGGCTGCGGAACCGGCACGGCTGGGTCCGCAACGGCCAAACCTGGACCATCAGCCAAGTACGCGATGGCGGGTCGGTCACGATCCGCCCACCCGGGGCCCGGTTCGGCAACAGCATCGTCCTGCCCGCTGACTACGTGGCCGAGCACGTCGACCTCGGCTACGCCGTCACCGCCCACCGCGCCCAAGGCATCACCACCGACACCGCCCACGTCCTCGTCGAACCCACCACCACCAGGGAGAACCTGTATGCCGCCATGACCCGCGGACGCGAATCGAACCAGGCCTACGTCATCCTCGACCGACCCGACGACCACGCCACTGCGCATCCGGGCGACAACCCCGACGCCACCGCCCGCGCGATCCTCTACGGCGTGCTCCAGCACAGCGGTGCTGAGCCGTCGGCGCACGAGACCATCACCGCCGAGCAGGACCGGTGGGGCTCGATCGCCCAACTCGCTGCCGAGTACGACACCATCGCCGCCTCAGCCCAACACGACCGCTGGACCACCCTGGTCCGCGGCTCCGGGCTCACCGGCGATCAAGCCCAAGCCGTCATCGACTCCGACGCCTTTGGCGCCCTGACTGCGGAACTGCGCCGGGCCGAAGCCAACCACCACAACGTCGACACCCTCCTGCCACGCCTCATCGCCGCGCGCGGGTTCGCCGACGCCGACGACATCGCCTCCGTCATCCACCACCGCCTCGCCAACGCCTCCACCCGACCCGCCGGATCGGGCCGCACCCGGCACGCACCGCGTCTCATCGCCGGACTGATCCCCGAAGCCACCGGCCCCATGACCCCCGACATACAGCACGCCCTGACCGAACGCCGCCACCTCATCGAAACCCGAGCAGAAGCCGTCCTCGACACCGCCCTCCAAGCCCACGAGCCATGGGTTACAGCACTCGGCCCGATCACCGCCAACGGGCGGGAGCGGCAGCAATGGCGACGCCGCGCCCTGGTTGTGGCCGCCTACCGTGACCGGTACCAGATCACCGACCCGAACCCGCTCGGCCCCCAGCCTGAAGGCACGGCGCAGAAGATCGACCACGCGCGGGCCGAATCAGCACTGCGAACCCTGACCCGTCCGACCATCGAGGACGAGCGTCGGCGGTCCGCCGCCCAGGCGACTCGGCACCTCGACCTGTAAGGGGCACAAAGAAGGGGCTCGCACCGTCCAACGGGATGGTGCGAGACCCCCAGACCTGCCGACCGGGCTACAGAGACCGTTCCGGCGGACCAGC
>NZ_JROX01000229.1:0-1060 GCF_000800955.1 Kocuria sp. ZOR0020 | reverse complement strand
GTCAGTCGCTCTGGCGGCTTGACGAAAACCATAGAGGCACCCCCCTTTGCCCGCTGTTCCCCTTCCGCCGAGTAGGCCGTTTGATCGCCCATGAGGCACCCAGCGGCGATCAAAGGGCCTGCTCGGCGGAAGGAGGGGTGGCACATTTGGTCATGTTTCAGATGGATAGGTCATGGCCGACTCGCGAGTGTGATACCGCTCTCATACATCGTTACTTATGAGTAAGGTCTGCCGATGTCCTATCAAGCACCACAACCTCCCATGCCTGAACATCCGGGTTCGCAGCAACCGCAGTATCACCCGCCTTATTCAGCGGCGTCCGCAGCTGCAGGCACTGTCACGGGTCGCGTTCGAAGCAAAAAGCTTTGGGGCTGCTTGGGCTGTGGCGGCTGCCTGTCTCTGGTGCTGTTGTTCCTGCTTGTCATAGCTGGCTGCGGTGCACTGCTGGCACCATCCAGCAACGAGGACGAGCCCGTTCGCCCTACTCGCGCGGCCTCTTCGTCACCATCAGCAACGCCTACGACGACGTCGCACACCCCCACCAGCACGCCGTCTCCGACGCGTACGGCGACTTCAACACCCACGTCCACACCCACGCCGACCTCCTCACCCACTGCGACGGTGCAACCGCCTGTTGTCGTGGACGAGGGCGAGGATGAGGACCGAGTTGTTGTAGATCCCGATGCGAACCGGAACCGTGGCAACGACCGCGACACAAGCCAATCCGAGAGCGAGTCGGAATCTCAGGACCAGAATCGCCCGGCCCCGTTGGTCCAGCAGCCGGCCGAGCCCGTTATCCCCGAACCAGCTGCTCCTGCCCAACCTGCAGTTCCGGACAGCGGGTCGGTGTACTACCCCAACTGTGCGGCGGTGCGTGCGGCTGGCGCAGCGCCCATCTTGGCGGGCCAACCCGGCTACGGTCGTCACCTCGACGCAGACGGTGACGGCCGCGCCTGCGAGTGACAAGCACCCGCCCCACCCCGCCGAGTAGGCCGTTTAATCGCCCCTGAGGCATGCGGTTTCAGGGGGTGAGTGCAACACGTGTGAGGAACTCGTTGAG
>NZ_JROX01000228.1:0-5951 GCF_000800955.1 Kocuria sp. ZOR0020 | reverse complement strand
GGCATCTCCACGTTCCTCTCAGCCGGTAACCGTGCTGATGTCTCCGGCAACGACATGATGCAGTTCTGGGAGGACGATCCCGCCACGCAGGTGTGCGGCATGACCCTGCAGTCCTTCGGCAACCCGCGCAAGTATTCCCGGATCGCCCGGCGGCTCTCCCGCACCAAACCGGTGATCGTGGCCAAATCCGAGGTCACGGGTCTGCGCCTGCCTCCGGGGCACACCGGACGGACCACGGAGGCCCCCGCCGGAGCTCTGGATGCCATGCTGCAACAAGCAGGCGTGCTGCAGGTGGCCACCTCCGATCAACTCATGGACCTCGCCGCGGTGGCCTCAGCACAGCCGTGGCCGGCCGGTGGGCGGACGGGTTTTGTGACCAATGCGATGGCGCTGGGCCGCCTCATGGAGGACACCGCCGCGATCCTGGGCATGGAGGTCACGGCCACCGCGGACAACCTGGACACCGCAGGTGGTGGGCAGCGCGCCGTGGAGACGGTGCACACAGCGCTCACAGATCTTTTGGAGCGTGACGACGTCGACGCCGTCGTCGTGTGCCTGATTCCGGCCCCCGGCGTCAGCGAGGACGAATGGGCCACCACCGTGGCACAGGCCGGGCAGGCCGCGAACAAGACTGTTGTGCTGGCCATGACCGGTAGTACGGAGGTCCGCGCGCCCTCCCACGTGCACCGTTGCCAGACGTCACAAGGTTGCCAGGCATCACCAGACGCCGAGTTGTCGCTGCCGGTGTTCCTGGCACCGTCCTCCGCCGTGGAAGCGCTGCACCGGGTTCAGGACTGGGTGGCCTGGCGGGACCGTGAGGACGACGCCGTCACCGTGCCGGAGGACATCGACGCCGAGGCAGCGGAAGAACTGTTGGCGCAGTGGGCCACCGAGGTGCCGGGGGAATCCCTGCTGTCCCTGGACGTGGAGCGCACGCACCAACTGCTGTCCACCTACGGCATCACCGTGTTGCCCACCGTGCGTTTCCGTGACGTCCAGGAGGGCCTGGAGGCCGCTGAGCGCCTTGGCTACCCGGTGGCGCTGAAGAGCACGGACCGCCATCTGCGCCACCGCCTGGACCTGGGGGGTGTCCGACTGCAGATCGATGCACCCGATCAACTGCGTGAGGCCATCTCCTCCATGCGCCGGACTCTGCCCATGGGCTCGGAAACCTTGGATCTGCAGGCCATGGCGCCCACCGGGCAGGCCGTCGTCGTGACCGCCACGGAGGACCCGCTGGTGGGTCCCGTGGTGTCCTTTGGCATTGCTGGGGACGCCGTGAAGCTCTTGGATGACCGCGCGCACCGGGTGCCGCCGCTGACGGACCAGGACATCCGGGACATGGTGCGTGAACCCAAGGCTTCCCGGAAGCTGTTCGGTTATGAAGGCCAGCCGCCTGTGGCCGTTGAGGCGTTGGAGGACCTGATGATCCGGGTGGCTTTGATGAAGGATCGTCACCCGCAGATCGCCCGTCTGGATTTGAACCCGGTACTGTTGTCCAGCGAACACCTGACCGTGCTCTCTGCAGACGTGCGGTTGGGAGACCCTGGACAACGAACGGACAGTGCACGGCGTGCCATGCGGAGGTGAACCATGAGCGACACCATCGCTGGTCGGTACACCCTGGTCGACCCCATTGCCCGTGGCGGTTCCGGCACCGTGTGGCGGGCCTGGGATCAACGACGCCGCATGCTGTGCGCGGCCAAGGTGCTGCGCCAACGTGACTCCGCGGACCTGCTGCGATTCGTGCGGGAACAATCCGTCAAGCTGGAACATCCCCACGTCCTGGCCCCCTACGGGTGGGCAGCGGAGGATGAGCATGTGGTGATCGCCATGGACCTGTGCGACGGCGGCACCCTGGAGACCGTGCTGCAGGACCACGGAGCCCTGTCTGATCCCGTGGTGGAAGAAATCATGCTGCAGTTGCTGCGCGCCTTGCAGTTTGTGCACGCAGAAGGCTGGATCCACCGGGACGTCAAACCCGCCAACCTGATGATGAACGCCACGGCAACGGGTCGTCCCGTGTCCCGTCTGGCGGACTTCGGCATCGCCACGCAGATGGAGGATGCCCGCCTGACGCGGATCGGAACCGTGGTGGGCACCCCCGGCTACATTGCCCCTGAGTTGCTGGAAGGTGCTGACCCCAGTCCCGCCCAAGATCTGTTTGCCGCTGGTGTGGTGGCCATGCGGATGGTGCAGCCCAACCACGGCAGGGGTCAGACCCCAACACCTGAGATGGCCCTGGAAGCCTTTGGTCGGGACTCCCTGCTGGGAGCGGAGATCGCCGCGTTGTTGGACGACGATCCCGCCGTTCGCAAGGACGGTGCCCTGGCCCTGCAGGAACGCCTGGCGGGCGAATCGGACACGCGCGTTTTTGCCCCGGCCCACACCCGCGACGGCGAGGAACTGGACGTCTTCCAGACCCTGGATCCACTGCCGATCGAGTGGCAGGAAGTGGTGGACGGCACCCGTCCGTCACCGCAGCAACCCACCACCGGCGCAGTTTCGGCTGCGCGCAGTGGAGAGGCCGGGGACACCACCCCCGGCCCCGCTCCAACACCTGGCCCAGTGGCCAACCAGGACCTCCCCAGCGGGGGATGGATCAGGACCAACTACGGGTTGGTCTCCACACCGTCCCCCGGAGGTGAGCCCCTGGTGGGCCCCGCCAGCGGACCGGCCGGTGCCGCCCTGCACGGGATGCCGTCCGGACTGACCGTTGACGGCGGTGTGGCCCCGTCAGCCGCCCCGCCCACAGACGGTTCCACCACGGGCACAGTGGTCCAAGGTCCCTTGCCCCAAGGTCAACCGTCCCGTGCCACGTTGATCGGCGGCGCGCCGGTGGCGGGCTGGGCGGGGTCTCAGCGGCGGGATGTGTCCCACCTGAGCGTGGACCAGACCACGGGAAGCACCCAGACCACCGGATTTGCTGCAAGCCAGGGCCCAGTCCGGGGTGCAATCACAACGCCCTTCGCCACTGGGGGCAACACTTCTGCGACCTCCGGGAATGCCGCGGCATCCGGTATGACTGCGGCATCTGGCATGACCGCGACCTCTGGTGTCATTGCAGCATCCGCCGGCACCGGCAGATCGACCGGACCGGCCAAAACCGCCGGAACGGGCAACTCGGGCGGCACAGGCAACTCCACGCAGCGCAGCGGCGGCCCCTTGAGCCTGTTCGGGATCCACGGTGCCACGGGGTGGCTGGTGATCGGTGTGGTGGCTCTGATGACGGCCATCGGATTGTTGTTCGGCATTCTGGCCCTGAACAATGCAGGGGGCACAGACCCGGCGCCGGTACCCACCACAACATCGGACCCCGCCACCACGGGCAACACCGGCCAGCCGGGCACCAACAACAAGGGCAACCCCACCATCGGTTCCGGATTCAGCGGCAATCAACCCGGAAAAGTGGGGGAGTAGCCTGGCCGGACCGGCCGCTTCACCGCCACCACGATTCACGCATCCGCTGACCGCAGACTGTGGTGAACACCATCGACTCTAGGAGGTTCAACCATGACTCAATCCGGACCCCGCGGGGAGACGCTGCATCAGGACATCGAACGTGCGGGGTTCTATCCTCAGCTGGTGCATGACGTGGTGGCCGACGCCTTGGACGGTGTGGTCCCGGATTCCCATCTGGTCCAACTTGAAACCACGTTCGACCGGGACGAGATCCACCGGCACATCACCGTGCTGGTTTTGGCCGGCGGCGCGCTGCACATCACCCACGTGGATGACCAGCAGTACGACGAGGCCGGACATGAGGTCATGGCGTTGGTTTCCACAGAGTCCGTAGCGGCCACTCGGGTACACTCTGTGACCCTCACCTATGCCTACTACAAGCCCCAGCAGTACCAGCCGGGGCATCCTGTCAGTGAAGTCAACCTGTCCGTGGCCTGGACCGGAACTCGGAACCTGGACCTGCAGCCGGCCGGTTGTGAGGACCCGCAGTGCGAGGCCGACCATGGTTACACCGGCATGTCAGCAGTCCAGGACGTCGTGCTGCGCATCAGCGCGGAGGCAGACGGTGTGGAGGCGGTGGAGGGTGCCCGGGAATTCGCACGGTCGCTGCGCCGTGCCGCCTTGAACCGCACGGCAGGCCAATGACCGGCGTGGCGGGCTCTGCCCCCGCGCCCTCCGACTTTCCACCGGGTCCTCGCTACGGACACAGGTCCGTGGCTGACGTGCTCAGCTCTGCTGCCGCCGTGCTGGGGGTGCCCGGCTGCAACAACGTGCTGGAGCTGCCCGCCGCTGAACGGGTGGTGGTGGTCCTGGTGGACGGGCTCGGTCTGGAACAACTCCAAGCCCGCTTCGGCTACGCCCCACTGCTGCGCAACGCCCCATTGCTGGCGGAGTTGGATGCAGCATTTCCCACCACGACGGCGGCGTCGTTGGCCTCCTTGGGCACGGGAACGCCGGTGGGCACGCACGGACTGACGGGCTACGACTCCTACTCCGTGGAGCTCGGTCAGGCGGTGAACATGCTGGGCAACTGGGACCAGCGGGTGGATCCCGTGAGCTGGCAGCCCGTTCCCACCGTGTTGGAACGCGCCCAGGCAACAGGCCTTGACGTGGTGACTGTGAGCCGCAAGAAGTTCCGCAGTTCGGCACTGACAACCGCCGCACTGCGGGGTGGTCGATTCGTGGGCGCGGATTCTGCCCACGCCCGAGTCCGTGCGGCCCTGGAGAACCTCACAGCGGGTAAACGTTGCCTGATGTACTTCTACTGGGATGACCTGGACAAGACCGGCCACGCCAGTGGATGGCAGTCCACGCGGTGGAGTGAACACCTGGAGGAACTGGACAGTGCCCTGCGGCGCCTGGCCGCAGGTGTCCCCAAGAACACGCTGGTGGTGCTGACCGCAGATCACGGCATGGTGGACATTGCCCGGGATGCTCGACTGGACGTCTCCGCCATCCCCGGGCTGCTGGATGATGTCCACACCACGTTCGGTGAACCCCGCTGCCTCCAGCTTCGTCTGGAACCGCAAGATTCGCAGGCACAGCGATTGCACCTGCAAGAGGCTGTGATCCAACGTTGGAAGGACGAATTTGGGGACCAGGTTCATGCTGCCACCCGAGAGCAACTGATCCACGGTGGTTGGTACGGCCCCGCGGATACCATCCGCGCCGAGGTGGCCGAGCGCATTGGGGACGTTGTGCTTCTGCCTGCATCGGATGACATGGCTTTGCACGACATCGCACGGATCGGGACCAAAACCTTGGACATGGTGGGCCAGCACGGTGGGTTGACCCGGGCTGAGGCCGTGGTTCCGCTGGTGCAGGTCGCCGGAAACTCTTGAGCTGCGCCAACTCGTTGGGACCGGTCCCAGGCATGGTTGGCGCGGGGCGTCAACCCGTGTCAGGCCTCGGGATCCGCAGGGAGCGTGGGCCCGCCACTGGCCGGGGCCTCTGCCGTGGCTGAGTCCGACTGCTGATCGGAGTTGGTGTCTCCAGCTTGGCCATTGTTGCCGGATCCGCCATTGGTTGCAGATCCGCCGTTGCCTGCGGATCCTGCGGTGGTTTGGGACGCTCCGGGTGCCACCTGGTCGATTGCCGTCCCCTGCTGATCCTGCGCGGGCGCCTGGGGAGCGGCAGGATCAACCGGGACCACGGGCTGGGCGGGTGCCGCGGGCTCTTGAGCCGGTGCCTGCTCAACGGGTGCCTCCACCGGTTGATCCTGTGCGGGAGCCTCTTGCGCGGGCGCGGCGGGCTCATCGGCCGGTGCCTGCTGGGCGGGCTCGTCCACGGGATCGGGTTGTGGGGCTGGAGCCTGTTGCTGATCGTCCTGGGGATCGTCCACGGGCGGTGCCTGTTCAGGCGCTGGTTCGGCGGTGGGTGATCCGTCCGTGTTCGTGGGCTCGGCAGACGGTGTGCCCGTTCCGACCGTGCCCGTGGGACCTGGCGTGGCGCTGGGGGAGGACTGCTCCCCTGTACCGGCGGCATCATCT
>NZ_JROX01000227.1:0-9225 GCF_000800955.1 Kocuria sp. ZOR0020 | reverse complement strand
CCTCCCACCCGCACTCGAGTTTGTCTACGACGCCGGACCTCGGGTACCGTTGCATCGCTCACTGGCACTCGCCTGGTGGCCGGGACAACCCGGTGGCCGGAATGGATTGCAGTGCGCGGGGATGTAGCTCAATGGTAGAGCCCCAGTCTTCCAAACTGGCTACGCGGGTTCGATTCCCGTCATCCCCTCCGAACACGCCTGAGGCCCGGTCATCATGACCGGGCCTCAGTGCTTTGCGCGGACCAACCCGTGAGATCACCACCAAATGATGAGATCACCGGCACCGGGGTGTCATCTCATCAACAGCCGGTGATCTCACGCCAGCCGTGGGCACCCATCCGGGTGGTCAGGTGCCAGGTGCCTGGCAGGTGGGACACCAGTACAGGGTGCGGCCCACCATTTCCGTGACCTCCACGGGAGTCTGGCAATGACGGCACGGTTTGCCGGCCCGTTTGTAGACGTAATTGGCGTGCTCCGGCCACGCTCGCTCGTCCGGGATGCGTGGGCGATCCGCCTGATCCGTGGTGACAATGCGTCCCAGCCTGACGCCGATCTTCAACAGCTCCCGGTTCTCCGTCCACAGCCCACGCAGAACCTCCTCCCCCGCCTGGTTTCCAGGAAGGAAGGGATCAACCTTTTGTCGGAAGAGGGATTCGGCCCGGTAGATGTTGCCGACTCCCGCAATCACCTGTTGTTCCATCAGCAAGGCCGCAATCGGCCGTGCGGATCGACCGGCTCGGGCCACGAACAACCCACCGGTTTCATCGGGGTCCAACGGGTCCGGCCCCAGCCGCTTCAACGCAGCGGCAGCCTCGGACACGGTTTCTACACGACATTCCGTGGGACCCCGCAGATCCGCCCATCCGTGCTTCCCACGCAGACGCACGCGGATGGCACCGCGCGCGGCCTCGGGCACCACCCAACCGTGCTCATCACGCGCACGCCCGTGGCCGTCATCTGCAGCAACCCGGTCAGCACGACGCCGCGGGTTGTCGGCCGTGGCCAAGGATTCGAACTGCTCGTCCCCGGCAAAAGTCCATTTCCCGTAGAGACCCAGGTGTGAACGCATGACCAGGACGTCGTCGTGGTTCTCCGGGGCGGCAAAGTGCATGTGCAGCTGCTTACCAAAGGCTTGGGCGAACACCAGGCGCCGCCCGTTGAGCAACAGTGCACCCCGGGAGAACCGCCCCTGCGGGCTGCTGACCTCCAGGAGCTGACCGCCAAAGACCGAGTTCATGCGCGCGGCCAGGCGGTGAATGGTGTGTCCTTCAGGCACCGGCTTCCGCGTCCCCGTACGGGCGGGCCGTCACATGTGAAAGGTGACCGGAGACGTCCCCGGTGGATTCGAATTCTTCGATCTGGTTGATGCGGCGCACGTGGCGGTCATCGCCGGGAAACTCCGTGGACAGAAAAGCGCGGACGATTTCCAGGCCCTCCTCCGGCGAATGCTGCCGACCGCCCAAGGCCACCACCTGTGCGTTGTTGTGCTCCCGTGCCAACTGCGCCGTGGAGATGTTCCAGGCCAGAGCAGCACGGACGCCGCGGACCTTGTTGGCCGCCATCTGCTCACCGTTGCCGGAGCCACCCAGCACGATGCCCAGGGAGTCCAAGCCGTTGGCGCGATCCTCCATGACCGCCTGAGCTGCGTGGATGCAGAAAGCCGGGTAGTCATCAACGGCGTCGTAGACCTCGGGACCGTGATCGATCATCTGGTAACCGTCGGCGGCCAGATGCTCCACCAAGTACTGGGAGAGTTCTATTCCTGCGTGATCGGTGGCGATGTGGACGCGCATTCGCGCAACTCCTTCACGGTCGGGCGGCACCCGCTGAAACCTGGGCACCTGCCAGCCTAAACCAGCGGGCTCGACCAGAACGTGACGCATGGCATCATGGGGCGATACCCCTGCACGTCTTCCCCTCGTCAGGAAGCGCAACACCTGCGTTTCCGTTGAAAGGACTGCACCACAGTGCCCGGAAAGAACCTCACCCGTCAGGAGGCCGCCGAACGCGCGCAGCTCCTGGAAGTCGACTCTTACGACGTCGTTCTGGACCTCACCACCGGGGACAGCACGTTTCACACGACGACGACGGTGAAGTTCAAGGCCAAACCGGGTGCCTCCACGTTCATTGATGCCTTCACGGCCTCGGTCAACTCGATCCAACTCAACGGGCGTGACCTGGACCCGGCCGAAGTGGCGGACGGCGTACGCATTCAGCTGCCTGAGCTGGCGGCCCACAATGAGCTGACGGTGGATGCGCAGATGTTCTACACCAACACGGGTGAAGGTCTGCACCGCTTTGTGGATCCCGTGGACGGTGAGGTCTACCTGTACTCACAGTTCGAGGTGGCTGACACCCGACGCATGTTCCCGGTGTTCGAGCAGCCGGATCTGAAGTCGCGCTTCACGTTCACCGTGACGGCTCCGGAGCACTGGCAAGTGGTGTCCAACCAGCCCACTCCTGAACCCACCGCCGCCGGTGAGGGTAGCGCCACCTGGGCTTTTGGTGCCACGCCCCTGCTGCCGCCCTACATCACTGCCCTGGTGGCCGGGCCGTATGCAGTGGTCCGGGACCAGCTGACCTCAACGGATGGGCGCACCATTGCCCTGGGTGTGTTCGCGCGGCAGTCCCTGATGGAGCACGTGGACTCGGAGCAGATCTTTGAGATCACCAAACAGGGTTTTGAGTTCTACGATTCCCAGTTCGACTCGCCTTATCCGTTTGAGAAGTACGACCAACTTTTTGTGCCCCAGTTCAATGCCGGGGCCATGGAGAACGCCGGGTGTGTGACGTTCGTGGAGGCCTATGTGTTCCGGTCCCGGCCCACGCAGGCGCGGGTGGAACGCCGAGCCACCACCATCCTTCACGAGCTGGCGCACATGTGGTTCGGCAATCTGGTGACCATGCGTTGGTGGAACGATCTCTGGCTCAACGAGTCCTTTGCCGAGTACGCCTCCACCCTGGCCCAGGCGCAAGCCACCCGGTACACGAATGCCTGGACCACCTTTGCCGCCATGGAGAAGTCCTGGGCCTTTGAGCAGGATCAACTGCCCACCACCCACCCGGTCAAGGCCGAGATCAACGATCTCGAAGACGTCCTGGTCAACTTTGACGGCATCACCTACGCCAAGGGCGCCTCCGTGCTCAAGCAACTTGTGGCGTGGGTGGGCCAGGAACAGTTCATGGCCGGTTTGCGCACGTACTTTGCCGAATACGGATGGGCCAACGCGGAGCTCTCCGATCTGATGGCCGAGTTGGAAGCGGCCTCCGGACGCGACCTCAAGGACTGGACCGCGCGCTGGCTGGAGACCGCCGGGGTCAACACCCTCAGCCCGGACTGCGTGCGCAATGACGACAACATCATCACCTCCTTTGCCATCGAACAGACCGCAACGGAGGACTACCCCACGCTGCGCCCGCACCGGCTGGCTATCGGGTTCTACGACGTCGACGGCGCCACGGGCCAACTGACCCGCAACCACCGCGTGGAGATCGACGTGGACGGCCCCCGCACCGAGGTCCCCGAACTCATTGGCCTGGAAGGCCCGGATCTGGTGCTGGTCAACGACGACGACCTTGCCTACACCAAGATCCGCCTGGACGAGTATTCGCTGGACACCGCCACGGAGCACCTCAAGGACTTCGCAGAATCCCTCCCCCGCGCACTGGTGTGGCAGGCCGCCTGGGACGGTGTTCACGACGCCGCCGCCCCGGCCCGCGGATACGTCCAGACGGTGTTGAACAACATCGGTGCGGAGACTGACTCCACCACCGTGCTGGTCCAGCTGCGCCAGTTGGACACTGTTCTGGACTCTTACATTGCAGCGGAAGACCGGGAGGCGATCGACGTCGATGCCGCTGAGCGACTGTGGCACCTGGCCCAGGCTGCTGAACCAGGATCGGACAACCAACTGCAGTTCATCCGCGCCTACGCCCGCCGTGCCCGGACCCCGGAGCAGCTGGACCGGGTGGATGCGCTGGATTCCGGCGAGCTGCCGCTGGACGGTCTGGAGATTGACACTGACCTCCGGTGGGCCCTGTTGATCTCGCTGGCCGCCGGCGGGCGGGTTGACTCTACTGGAGTGGAAGCCGCCTTGGAGCGGGACAATACGGAGCACGGTGCCATTGCGGCCTCCCAGGCGCGTGCTGCCATTCCCACCGCAGAGTCCAAGGCAGCTGTGTGGCACGCCGTGATGGAGGAAGGGTCCATGCCCAACTCCTTGCAGGAAGCCGCCATTGCCGGCTTCCAGCAGGCACCGGATGATGACCTGCTGGCCCCGTACGCCGAGCGGTACTTCCAGGCCGTCACGGGCATCTACCGCGAACGCTCTCATGAGATCGCCGAACAGATTGCCGTGGGCATGTTCCCCCGCCATCCGGTGCAGGCCACTGTGGATGCCGCCGATGAGTTCTTGGCGCAGCTGCCGGGTGATCTCAACGGTCTGCGACGCTTGGTGTTGGAGGGTCGGGACCGTGTGGCCCGCGCTGTGGCGGCACAGGCCGTGGATGCGAAGGCGCAGGCATGAGCCAGGATTCTGCTCCGGTTCAGGGTGGCGATCCGGTTCAGGGTGGCGATCCGGTTCAGGGTGGCGATCCGGCTGAAAACCACGCGGTCCAGGCAGCGCCTGACGCCACAGCGGCAACCAGCCCGGAGGCGGCCGCAGCTCCCAGCACGCCGTTGATTCCTGTGGGGCGCCCGCTATCCGCCATGCGTCGGCCCATGAAGCAAGTGGGCGACAACCGGGATTCGGCTGAGTCATCCGGTGGGGCCTCTGCCTCGTTCTATGACCAGATCGGCGGGCACCAGACCTTTTCCAAGCTGGTGCACGAGTTCTACAAGGGTGTGGCCGCAGACCCCGAGTTCCGTGCCATGTACCCGGAGCAGGACTTGGAACCGGCGGAACGGCGCCTGCGGATGTTCCTGGAACAGTACTGGGGTGGACCCACCACGTATTCGGAGGAGCGGGGGCACCCACGCTTGAGGATGCGCCATGTGCCGTTCCGGATCGACTCCCACGCCCGGGACACGTGGCTCAGGCACATGCGCGCGGCGGTGGACACCTTGGAGCTGTCTCCGCTTCATGAAGGCATTCTCTGGGACTACCTGGAACGCGCAGCCCACTCGTTGGTCAACGCTCCGGGCTGACCCTCACATCCGCCCAGCAGCGACGTGTGCCGCCCATCAAAGCTGATGGGCGGCACACGTCGCTTCGCGGCCCCTACGTTGGGGACCGAACCGTTGGGGACCCAACCGTTGCAGGTGGCTCTCAGCTGCGGGTCAGGACGAATCCCCCGGGGCAGGAGAGCCTGCTCCAGGATCCGTTGACGGCAACGGCCACCTGGGAGTCGTCATCCGAGCGCAGGAATCCCAACGCCCAGGCCGCAAACGCTGCACCGTCCGGGACCGTGCACAGGCTGTTGCCGTTGTTCTCACTCAGCTGCCCCCACTCGGAGACCCGACTCCACACGGCTGAGCGCACGCGCTGCACCATCTCCTTGCCCGAATCGGTGGGAACGGTCTGGGCCACTTCTTCCGTGCCGGCCTTGGCCGTGAGCACCAGGTCTTGGGCGTGAATCATGCCTGCAGGCTCCCAGCCTGACAACGACGGGGAGATCCCGGCCCAGGATGCTTGATCGTCATAAGGAGGCAGGCGAAGCACGGCGTCGTCGGCCCCTTGGAACCGCGGCATGCGGTCCAGAACGGACCCCACGTTCACCACGGCATCCAAGGTGGACGGCTCCCCCAGTCCAGCCGTGCGCAGGCCCAGGACCGTGGGGGTGGAGTCCAACAAACCGGCACGGGTCAGCACACAGGTCCAGATCCCCACCGCACCGCCCACGCCTTGGAAGCGGACGGCGGCGTCGTCGTTGATGGTGCGAGCCCGGGTCAGGTACGTACGGACGTCCTCCACGGACGTGGGGTCCACAAGTTGGAACGAACGCCCCATGTCAGTGGGCCTGCGGGTGCTCGGGACGACGACGGAAGTGCACCGGCTGCGCCGAATACGCCTTCAGGAAGGTGATCTGTTCCTGGCTCAGGGCCTCCGGACGTCCTGACTCACGGCCGATCTGGACGGTGGTGGACTGGGCCATGGCAAAGATGGTTCCGCCGTCGTGATCCTGGAGATGGTAGTTCAGCACGTAGGAGGATCCACCGATGTTGGACACCCAGATCTTCACCTCAATCGGCTCTAAGCGGTAGTGCAACTGCGCGGTGTACTCCACCTCCTGGCGTCCCACCACGGTCAGGCGCTGGCCCGTGAGCTTGCGGAACGAGGTACCTTCCGGGATGCCCTCCAGGCCGTGGATGGGCATTTCGCTCAGACGAACACGGGCATCCTCCAGGTACTGAAGTTGAACCACGTTGTTGGCGTGGCCGTAGGAGTCGATGTCACTGAAGCGCATGTGAATGGGGACGCTGAGGGAAGTCATGGGAACCATGGAAACACACGGGGCCCACCCTTGAGCCCCGTAAAGTAACGGCCATGACCTCTCAGCAGAATCCGGGCACGGAGCATGACCCCACACAAGCCTTGATCCACATGCTCAATGTGAGCGAACAAGGCGGGATTCGGACGTTGGAAGACATTTTTGTGGGGCAAACCATCTCCTCCCCACGCGGATCCGTGTACGGCGGGCAGGTCATGGCACAGTCCGTTCGCGCGGCCATGGCCACCGTGGATGAGGAGCGCACCATCCACTCCATGCACTGCTACTTCCTGCGGGCAGGCAACATCCACGAACCCATCACCTTTGGCGTGGAACGCATGCGCGACGGCAGGTCATTCTCCACTCGACGGGTGCACGCCTATCAGTTCGGCGCTCCCATTCTGTCCGGGATCTTCTCCTTCCAGACGGAATCCTGCGGCTTGGACCACCAGGACGAGTGCCCCAAGAACATGCCGGATCCGGAGGACCTGCCCACGGCCGATGACCTGTTGGGGCATCTGGATCTGCCGCAGGCAAGGGCTATTGCCAAGGAGCGCCCGTTCGACATCCGCTACATCACGCCCGCCATTTATCTGAGCCCGGCTGAGCGCCAGGAACCGTTCAACGCGGTGTGGGTACGCACCCACAAGCGTCTGCCGGATGATCCGCGGCTTCACCAAGCCGCCCTGGCCTACGTGTCCGACTACGTGATGCTGGAACCGGCCCTTCGGCGCCACGGGAAGTCCTGGATCGAACCCGGCATGGCCATTGCCTCCCTGGATCACGCCATGTGGTGGCACCGGCCGGCCCGCGCGGATGAATGGTTGCTCTACGTCCAGGCATCACCGTCTGCTTCTGGTGCCAGGGCCCTGGGAGAAGGCCGGATGTTCGACCGTGACGGTCATCTGGTGGCCACCACCATGCAGGAGGGCATGCTCCGCTTCCCGGAGTTCCGCGACTGAGGTCGCCTGAACCTCGCCTGAGACACGACGAACCCTCACGTGACTCGCCCATCAGCAGCTGATGGGCGAGTCACATGAGGGTTCGTGAACAAGTGCTGCGTGAAATTTCAGTCGCGGGTCAGGCGGTGACCGCTCGACGTCGTCGTTTCAGCACGGCGTGGGCCAGATAGCACAGCGCCACGAAAGGCACGGTCCAGTACAGGGCGGCACGCTGGTTGGGGTCAAAGACGATCAACACGCACGAGGCCAGGCTCATGACCAGCGCCAGCATCGGCACCACGGGGTAGCCGGGAACCCGGTAGGCCAGCTCGGTCACGCTGTGGCCCTCGGCAATCCACCGACGCCGGAAGTTCAGCTGGGACCACGCGATGGCCACCCACACCAGCATCACGGCCAAACCAGAGATGGAGACCAACACCAGGTACAGGGTCTCTGCGGCGTACACCGAGCTGAGCAGCGCCAGCAGGCCACCCACCATGGAAGCGGCCAGCGCAACGGACGGCACGCCGAATCGGTTGGTGCGCCGGAACACCGCCGGAATGGTGCCCTCGTTGGACAGGGACCACAGCATGCGGGTGGAGGCGTAGAGCCCGGAGTTGGCGGCCGAGAGAATGGCGGCCAGGATCACAAAGTTCATGATGTCCGCGGCAAACGGAATGCCCATGGACCGGAAGACAGTCACAAAGGGGCTCTCATCCACCCCGGCTTCCTTCCACGGAATCAGTGCGGCCATCACAATGATCGAGCCGATGAAAAACACGGTCAGACGCCACAGGGTTGCGTGAATGGCCTTGGGCACCGTGCGGGTGGGGTCCTTGGTCTCGCCAGCGGTGATGCCGATCAGTTCCGTTCCGGAGAACGCGAAAGTCACGGTGAGCATGGTGGCGAACACGGCACCGATGCCGTTGGGGAACAACCCGCCATCGGTCAGATTGCTCAAGCCGGGGGCGCCGTCGTACCCACGGACGTTGATGATCCCCACGATCGCCAGGACACCCAACACGATGAACAGGATGATGGCGGCCACTTTGATCCCGGAGAGCAGAGTTTCCGATTCAGCAAAGGCACGCACGGAGATGGCATTCAAGGTCACGATCAGCACAATGAACACGGCACTCCAGACCCACACCGCCGTGTCCGGGAACCACTGCTGCATGATCAACCCAGCACCGGTGAACTCAGACCCCAGCGCAATGGTCCAGGTCAGCCAATACAGGACGGCCACGGTGAAGCCGGTGCCCGGTCCGATGAACCGGGTGGCGTACACGTGGAAGGCGCCGGTCTGCGGCATCGCCACGGACAACTCGCCCAGGCACATCATCACCAGGTACACCAACACCGCACCCACCGCGTAGGCCAGGACGGTACCGAACGGGCCGGCCTGGCTGATGGTGTAACCGGAACTCAGGAACAGCCCGGTGCCGATCACCCCGCCAAAGCTGATCATCATCAGGTGACGGGTTCCCATTTTGCGGCGCAGGGAAGGTTCGCTGGAGACCGGTTCCGAGGTGGTCTCCGTGGTGCTCTGGGGCGTCGTCATGGTCAGACCTTAAGTGCGGGCCGGGCAACCCACGGCGGTAGCGTTGCCTACATGACCCTGCGTGACCTGCTCCAACACCAAGTGGTTGTTCTGGACGGAGCAATATCAACAGAACTTGAAAAACACGGCGTGGAGACCTCCAACCAGTTGTGGGGCGCGCTGGCCCTGGATTGCGCCCAGGACGCGGTCCGTGCCGTGCACCGCGCCTACCGGCAAGCCGGCGCCCAGGTGCTGACCACCAACACCTACCAAGCCACCGTGCCTGGATTCATGGCCGCCGGATTCTCCGCCGAC
>NZ_JROX01000226.1:0-4158 GCF_000800955.1 Kocuria sp. ZOR0020 | reverse complement strand
GACAAATCACTACTCAATGGTGCCGGACAGCCACCGTACGTCAGGCAGCCACCCCCGCCCTCATCCGGTGGGAGGACGACGGCGCCCCCTCACCCGAGCGGTCATCCCCCTGCTCGGATGCTGCCGAGAGGCACTGCTGGTAGGCAGGCACCGTGAGGAACGCCGGGAACTCGTCGGCCAAGGCGGAGGCCACGAACAGGTCTCGGGCGGTGTCGAACCGGTCACCCGCACTGCGCGGCAGCTCAGCAAACACCTCGTCCACCAGCTGCTGCACCCAATCGCGCGTGACCTGGCGGGTTGCGGCGTCGTCGTTGTCAGGGGTGGACGGGGAAGCTGAGGTGACCCGCGCGTGGACTCCGGCGTCGATCCACTGCCAGATCTGCGAGCGCGAGATCTCCGCGGTGGCGGCATCCTCCATGAGGCCGTGGATGGCGGCAGCCCCGGAGCCGCGCAGCCAGGACTCCATGTAGCGGATGCCGACGTCAATGTTCAGGCGCAGTCCAGCCTCCGTCACCTCCCCTTCCGTGGCGCCCACGTTGAGCAGTGCTGCGGCATTCGGAACAACATCCGGGCGCTTCTGGGTGCGGATCTGGTGGGGGCAGGTTCCCAGGACCTGGTTGAAGGCTTCCATGGCCACGGGAACCAAGTCCGGATGTGCCACCCAGGACCCGTCAAAGCCGTCGTTGGCCTCACGCAGTTTGTCTGCGTACACCTTCTCCAGGGCCGCCTTGTTGGCTTTGGGGTCGCGCCGATTGGGGATCTGGGCGGCCATGCCTCCCATGGCGGCAGCACCGCGCCGATGGCAGGCACGCACCAGCTGATCCGTGTAGGCGCGCATCATGGGGGCGGTCATGGTCACCTGGGCGCGGTCCGGCAACACGAACTCGGGCCCGCGGTCACGGAACATCTTGATGATGGAGAAGATGTAGTCCCACCGCCCGGCGTTCAAGCCGGCGGCGTGTTCGCGCAGTTCGTAGAGGATTTCCTCCATCTGGAAGGCCGCGGTGATGGTTTCCATGAGCACGGTGGCCCGGATGGTTCCGCGGCGCAGGCCAACGTAGTCCTGGGCGACGCAGAAGACGTCGTTCCACCAGCGCGCTTCCCGGTAGTGCTCCAGCTTGGGCAGGTAGAAGTAGGGCCCCCGGCTGCGTTTGAGCAACTCACGGGCGTTGTGGAAGAAGTACAGGCCGAAGTCCATGAGCGCCCCGGAGATGGGTTGGCCATCCACCAGCAGGTGGTCCTCGATCAGGTGCAGCCCACGCGGACGCACGTTGATGGTGGGAACCCGGTCCTGGGGCTCGGGATCCAGGCGGTAGCGTTTGCCGGCCTCTGTGGTGAAGTCGATGTCCCGGCGGATGGCGTCAAACAGGTTGACCTGCCCGGCGATGACATTCTCCCAGGCGGGGGTGGAGGAATCCTCAAAATCCGCCATCCAGCCCATGGCCCCGGAATTCAGGGCGTTGACCGTCATCTTGCGGTCCACGGGCCCGGTGATCTCCACCTGCCGGTAATTCAGCCCTTGGGCCAGGGGCGCCACTTGCCAGGAGTCGTCCTCCCGGATGGCGCGGGTCTCCTCCGGGTAGTCCGGGGTCCAGCCCTGGGAGATCTTGGCCTTGACCTGTTCCCGGGCTTTCATCAATTCCCGACGACGCGGCTCGAACTTTCGGTGCAGATGCGCCAGGAATGCCAGGGCATCCAGGCTCAGGACTTGGCGTTGACCGCTGACGTGATGCCCACGCAGGGTGATGCCGTTGACGGTGATTTCACTGGTGTTGGTGAACATGGTGTGCTCCTGGATGGTGTGTGCGGGGTGGTCCTGGTCCGGACGGAATGTCCGGACCAGGCCTGAGGTGCAGCGTGGGGTGGGTCTGCGGTTCAGTGGAACTGGCCGGCTTCCGTGGAACCGGCCAGGGCCAGCGTGGAGCCCTCTGGGTTCAAGGCCGTGGCAATGGCGTCGAAGTAGCCGGTGCCCACTTCCCGTTGGTGCTTGGTGGCGGTGTACCCGTTGGCCTCGTCAGCGAACTCACGTTCCTGCAACTCCACGTAGGCGGACATCTGACGATCCTTGTAACCACGCGCCAAATCGAACATCGAGTGGTTCAGCGCGTGGAACCCGGCCAGGGTGATGAACTGGAACGTGAAGCCCATGGCACCGAGTTCACGCTGGAACTTGGCGATGGTGGCGTCATCCAGATTCTGGCGCCAGTTGAACGACGGCGAGCAGTTGTAGGCCAACATCTGATCCGGGAACTCGGCCTTGACCGATTCCGCGAAGTGCCGGGCCAGCTCCAGGTCCGGGGTGCCGGTTTCCATCCAGATCAGATCCGCGTACGGCGCGTAGGCCTTGGCACGGGCGATGCACGGTTCCACGCCGTTGCGCACCTTGTAGAAGCCTTCCGGGGTGCGCTCGCCGGTCAAGAACTCCCGATCACGCTCGTCAATGTCGGAGGTGATCAGGGTGGCTGCCTCGGCATCCGTACGGGCCACGATCACAGAGGGCACATCCGCCACGTCGGCCGCCAGACGGGCCGCGTTGAGGGTGCGCACGTGCTGAGCGGTGGGGATCAGCACCTTGCCACCCAGGTGACCACACTTCTTCTCGGAGGCCAGTTGGTCCTCCCAGTGCACCCCGGCAGCACCTGCACCGATCATGGACTTCATCAGCTCGTAGGCATTCAGCGGACCACCGAATCCGGCTTCCGCATCTGCCACGATCGGCACCATCCAGTCCTCAACCGTGTGGATGCCTTCAGCGTGTTCGATCTGGTCGGCGCGCATCAGGGCGTTGTTGATCCGGCGCACCACCTGCGGCACGGAGTTGGCCGGGTAGAGGGACTGGTCCGGGTAGGTGTGACCGGAGAGGTTGGCATCGGCGGCCACCTGCCAGCCGGAGAGGTAGATGGCGCGCAGCCCGGCCTTGACCTGCTGCACGGCCTGGTTGCCGGTCAAAGCGCCCAGGGCGTTTGTGAATTCACCGTTGCGGTGTTCGGTGCTCAGCTGTTCCCACAGCTTTTCGGCACTGCGGCGGGCCAGGGTCTGCTCCTCCTGCACTCGCCCCCGTAGTTTCACGACGTCGGAGGCCGAGTAGCTGCGTTCGATGTTCTGCCACCGCGGGTTGTTCTCCCAGTCGTGCTGGATGTGTTCGGCGGAGGCGGGAGTGCGCTGCTGTTCCATGATCTTGCTCCTGATGTGTGATCCGGTGGGTGCCCGGTGAGGCCGGTCAACCGGGGAACGGTTGTCTGCCTTGCTGGGCTTGGCACCACTCTGACCGGCACGGACAGCGCTCACGAGGGGGTTGGGGCAGAAAGATCAGGTGGTGATGACGGCACAGGAAGAAGCGCATCAATTGCCGGTTTTTCTGAGCATTGGTGCTTCACGGGCATTTGGTCAGTCAAAACTGAAGGCTCTTGACAACGCCACGTGGACACCCCGCATGCCGCATGCCATAGTCCTGGCATGTTGATCCCCCCGCCACCGCCGCCGGACGCGTGGGACGCCGTCGTTCTGGGGCGCCGCCTACGGCACCTGCGCGCGCAGAAAAACCTGACTCTGGACGCACTGGCCGGGCGGGTGGGGGTGACCGCATCTCACCTGTCCTTGGTGGAGAACGGGCACCGGGAACCCAAACTCAGCCTGCTGGCCGAACTGGCAGGCGCGCTGGGCACCACCCTGGATGACCTTCTGGCCGCGGAGGCTCCCTCCCGGCGGGCAGCCCTGGAGATCGCGGTGGAAAAAGCGCAACGCTCACCCCATTACGCATCCCTGCAGCTGCCGCCCGTCAAGATCACCCCACGTACGCCCACGGAGGTGTTGGAGGTGATTGCGGGGCTGCACCAGGAACTGCGGCGTCGTATGGAGGAGCAGGCCGCCACCCCGGAGGAGGCACGGCGTGCCAATGTGGAGCTGCGGGAGGAAATGAAGGCCTGCGGCAACCACTATCCGCAGATTGAACAGGAAGCCCAACGGCTGCTGGAGGCTGTGGGGCACGGGGACCGGCCGCTGAGCCACCACGCCGCCGCGGACATTGCCGAGCACCTGGGTTTCACCGTGCACCTGGTGTCCGGGCTGCCGCATTCCACCAGGTCGGTGACGGATCTGAAGAACCGCCGCTTCTACCTGGCGCGGGCAGGATCGCCCGGGCATGAGCCACGTTCCGTG
>NZ_JROX01000225.1:0-11399 GCF_000800955.1 Kocuria sp. ZOR0020 | reverse complement strand
GCCGCCCTTCCGTCACCCTTCCGCCCAGCGGGTACTTGTCCCGCTCAAAAGCCCGTTTGAGCGGGACAAGTCGCCGCTGGGTGGGGAAGGCTACAAGGTCGGGACGTCGGCCAGCAGCGCGCGGGTGTAGTCGTGGGTGGGGTTCTCCAAAACGTCATCCACGGGCCCGGAATCCACGATCACCCCTTGGTTGAGCACCAAGATCTGATCGGCAATGTGCCTGGCCAACGTGATGTTGTGGGTGACGAACAGCAGCGCCAACCCGCGTTCGGCGCGCAGCTGGTTGAGCAGCGCGATGATCGAGGCCTGCACGGAAACATCCAGCGCCGAGGTGATTTCATCGCACACCAGGATGCTGGGCGCGTTCACCAAGGCACGAGCCACCGCGGCACGCTGGCGTTCACCGCCGGAGAGGTCTCCCGGACGACGGTCGTAGAAACTGCGGCCCAGCCGCACCGAGTCCAGGGCATCTTCGACCACCGACCGACGCTGGCTTGCGGGCAATTTGCCGCTCATCTCCAACGGCACCGTCAGGGATTGGCCGATGCTGCGCCGCGGATTCAGGGAGGAGAACGGCGATTGGAAGATGTACTGGATCTCCTGGCGTTGGTCGTTGCTGCGCTGGCGCGTGGAGGCGGCCAGGTCAGTGCCACGCAGGGACACCTGGCCGTCGTAGTCCTCGATCAACCCGGCCACACAGCGCGACAGCGTGGTCTTGCCCGAGCCCGATTCGCCGAGCACCATGGTGGACTGCCCCGGTTCCAGGGTGAAGTTCACGCCCTTGAGAATCGCGTTGGATCCGTAGGACTTCCGCAGGTCCGTGACGGCCAGCAACGTGGCTGACTCGGATTCGTCCGTTGCGGTCGCGGCGGGGCTGGCCTCACCCGGATTCACGACGTCGATCTGCCCGGTCTGCGTGAGCATCTTCTTGCCCGCCAGATCCGGAACGGCCTCCAACAACCTACGCGTGTAGGGGTGTTCGGGTGCAGTCAAGATCTCCCGGACGGGGCCTTCCTCCACCAACTCACCGCGCAGCATCACGGCCACGCGGTCGGCCAGTTCGGCCACCACGGCAAGGTCGTGGGTGATGTAGAGACTGGCCACCTGATGTTGCCGGGTCATGGAACGAATGGTGTCCAGCACGTGCGACTGGGTGGAGACGTCCAGTCCCGTGGTGGGTTCGTCCAGAATCAGGACGTCCGGGGTCATGGCGAAGGCCATGGCGATGCCGATGCGCTGCTGCTGACCACCGGACAGTTCGTGCGGCCACCGCCGTTGATAGGCCTCCGTGCCGGGCAGCCCGACGTCCTGGAGAACCTCGGCCACCCGAGCTTTGCGCTCGGGAGGCGTTGAGCCGAATCCGTGGATGTCCAGGACTTCGCGGATCTGTTCACCCACCCGGATGGCCGGATTCAGGCTCAGGGCCGGGTCCTGCGGAATATAGGCCACCCGGGAACCGCGCATCGCACGCAGTTGCTCTTCGCCCAATCCCATGATGTCGAGTTCGTCGGACCCGTCCGAGGCGTACAGGGTCACGGTCCCGGAGGCATATTTCAGCCCGGCCCGGAAATGTCCCAGGCAGGCCAACCCCGCGGTGGTCTTACCAGATCCTGATTCCCCCACCAGGCCCAGGATCTCGCCGCGGCGCAGCGTCAGATCCACACCGTGCAGGATCTCCGTACCGCCCACGGTGGCCACTCGCAGTTGGTCCATGCGCAGGGCGGGGGCGGGCGTCGTCGTCGTTTCCGGAGGACTCGCGGAAGAAACGGTTGCGGGGCTCATGAGACCTCCAGGGTGGTCGAGGCCGTGGCACGGGCAATGGCGTCGGCCAGGAGATTGGTGCCGATGGTGAGAATCGCGATGGCGATCACCGGCAGCAGCACGCCCCAGGGTTGGATGCTCAGGGCAATGCGGTTCTCGTTGATCATCAGCCCCCAGTCCGCGGTGGGCGGTTGCATGCCCAGCCCCAGGAAGGACAGGGAGGCGATGGCGCCGATGGAGTACGTCAGGCGCAAACCGGCCTCCACGCTCAACGGGCCGGTGATGTTGGGGAAGATCTCCCGGGCCAGAATGCGGCTGCGCGGCACGGCGTACATCTGCGCGGCACGCACGTAGTCCTCGTTGACCACACCCAACGTGGCGGCGCGGGCCACCCGGGCAATGCGCGGTGCGTGCGTCAGGCCAATGACCGTGACCAGGACCCAACCGGCCGGACCCAGGACCACGATTGCCAGCAGAGCCAGGACAAGTTGAGGGAAGGCCAGAACGACGTCGTTGAGGCGCATCAGCACAGAGTCCGTCTTACCACCGGCGTATCCGGCGATCATGCCCACAATGCAGCCCACCACCAGGCCCAGCGCCGTGGCCAGCAGGGAGTAGGCCAACAGGAGCAGGCCACCGGCCAAAAACCGGGCCGCCACGGAACGTCCCAAGTTGTCCGTGCCGAAGATGCCGTCTGCTTGAAACGGGCGGCCAACGAACTCCGTGGGGCCGTACCCCGTCAGCAGCGGCGCCAGCAGGGGCCCCGTCAGGGCCAAGGCCACGATCAGTGCGGTCAGCACCAAGCCCACCTTGCCCTGCTTCTGGGCCCACACCCGCTTCAGCAGAGAGGCGGGGCGAGTGGCTGACTCCTTGGGCTGGGCGCTGTCCGAACCAGCGGGTGCGGTGTTCACGGTGCTCATGACGCGCTCCTGAGCTTGGGGTTGGCCAAAATGCCCACGATGTCCGCCAACAGGTTCACCACCACGTAGACGGCAGCGATGATGATGGAGATCGCCTGCACCACCTGCACGTCCCGGTACGTCACGGCATCAATCAGTGCCTGGCCGATACCCGGATAGCGGAAAAGGTACTCCACCACCACCACACCGCCGGCCAACCAGGCCAACTGGATGGCCACCACCTGGGCCACGGGGCCGATGGCGTGAGGAAGGGCGTGGCGCAGGATCACGGTGCGTTCCGTAACACCCTTGAGACGAGCCATCTCCACAAAACCTGAATCCATGACCTCGGCCATGGTGGCTCGCATCATGCGGATGATGTAGGGAACCACCACCAGCGCCAGGGTGAGCGTGGGCAGGATCAGCTGGGCCGGAAGTTGCCAAACCTGTTGGCCCGGTGGGCTCATGGTGACCGCAGGCAGGATTCGGAACACGGAGGTGGCAAACAACGTCACCAACGCAATACCGATCACGAACTCCGGCAGGGCCGCCAGGGCCAGCGTGGTCCAGGTGACGGCCTGGTCCGCGCGTTTGCCGCGGTGCAGCGCGGAGAAGATGCCGATGGCCAGACCGATGGGAACTGCGATCAACGCTGCGCACACCATCAACACCAAGGAGGCGGTGATCCGCTCCCCCAGCAAATCGGCAACCGGTCCGCCCGTTGCGGTGGAGGTGCCGAAGTTGCCCACGAACAATCCGCCCAGCCAGAGGAAGTACCGCTCAATGGGCGAGCGGTCCAGGTTCATGTCCGCCTGCAAGGCGGCAATGCGCTCCTCCGTGGCCTGCTGACCCAGGATGGCCCGCGCCGGGTCCCCGGGCAGCAGCAAGGTGGCCGCAAAAACGACGACGGAGACCGCCAGCAGGATGAAGACACTGACCAGCAGGCGTTTGAGAATCAGTTTGGCGATCATGACACGTCTCCCAGCCACACCCGGCGGAACGTGTAGCCAGACAATGGCAGTCCCGTGGAGTTCTCTTGAAGTCCCAGGACATAGCGCTGGTAGGCATCCACCTGGTTGGCGAATCCCCAGATGATGTACCCGCCGTCGTCGTAGAGCTTCTGTTGGGCTGAGCGGATCAGTTCATCGCGCCGCCCTTCATCCAGCTCGCCCTGGGCCTGGTCCACCAGGGCGGTGAACTCGTCATCCACCCAGGCGGTCTCATTGAACGGCGCCTCCGCCGTGGCGCAGTTACGCACCTGCGGAATGAAGTTGCGGGTGTACCAGAAACTTTGGGCAAAGCTCCATTGCAGGTACTGCTCGCCAAAGAACGTGGTGGTGTCCACCCGCCGGATGTTGACCGTGATCCCGGCCTGCCTGGCCTGTTCGGCAAACACCTGGGCGGCTTCCACCACGCCGGACTGGATGGGGGCCGTCACCAGCTCCACCGTCAGACCGTCCGGGTGACCGGCCTCCGCCAACAGGTCCTTGGCGCGTTGGATGTCCTGGGAGCGCTGCGGGAAGTCCTGGGGGTAGGCGGGGTCGAACGGGGAGAACATGTCATTGCCCATCTCCCCGTTGCCGGAGAGCACCTGCTCAATCATCTGTTCCCGGTCCACCACCAGACGGAAAGCTTGACGCACGCGGACGTCGTCGAACGGGGCAACGTCCACCCGCATGGTGAACGGCAGCCACATGCCCGTGGCGGAGTTCAGCACCGCCATGCGCTCATCCGAGCCCAGGACCTCCGCCAGAGCCAGTGGGATCTGTCCCACGCAGTCCACCTGACTGGAGAGCAGGGCGTTGATCAAAGCGTCCGTGTCATTGAAATTCAGCAACTCCACTTCATCCAGGTGCGGGGCCTGATCCCAGTAGTGGGGGTTGCGTTCCAGCACCGTCGAAAGTCCTGCGGTGAAGGATTTGAGCTTGAACGGACCTGCACCCACGGGGTTGGCGGGGTCATACCCGCGTGGCACCACACCCATGGAGTACTGGGCCAAGGAGTCATCCAGGATGGCGTTGGGCGCGCTCAAGTGAATCCTGACCGTGCGGTCATCCACGGCTTCCGCCCGTTCGAAGGTGGAGAGGTTGGAGGCGTTGGTCTTGGGATCGTCCGGATCCGTGACGCGCTCAAAGGTGAACACCACATCATCAGCCGTCAGGTCGGATCCGTCGGAGAACTTCAGGTTCTCCCGTAGACGGAGGGTCCATACGGCGCCGTCGTCGCCAGGTTCCAGGGACTCGGCCAGGCGGTAGGCGATCTGGTAGTCGTCATCACGCTCCACCAGGGGTTCGTACAGGTTGATCACGCGGGCGCTGTCCCCGGAGTTCACCGGAATGTGGGCATCCACGGTGTCCGCGGAGGAGCCTCCCGTGAGGCCCACACGCAACGTGCCGCCTTGGGTGGGCGGGGCGTTGGTGTCGACGTCGAACCCCGTCGAGGTGGAGCAGGCGGACAAGGCGCCCAACGCACCCAGGCCCATCGCCGCAGTCAGAACATGCCGCCTGGGAATCGGAGACCTCCCCCACGGCTGCAGTCCGGCTCTGTCAGACATGGGGTTCCTCCGGGGAATTCAGTTGGGCTGGTCCCCCATCTCCCCCGGGCCCGGATGACGAGCCAGATTGTCCATGAAGCACCAACAGTTTGTTTGTGGCGTATCTAACAGCGCTCTTGGACAGATGGCAAACATGCGGGCGACTCGCCGGTCACACTTGCATCGGTACAGTGCGGGCATGACTCAACCGAAGACCACCGCGCCGACCACCTGGAACATCCGCACCGAACGCGCCGCCGACCACGCATCCGTTCAAGCAGTGCTGCTGGATGCCTTCCCCACAACGGAGGAGGCCGACCTGGTGGAGGCCCTACGCCAGGACCCGGCCTGGGTTCCCGAGTTTTCCTTGGTGGCCGAGGTTTCCGGCCGGGTGATCGGGCACGTGCTGATCACCCGCTGCACCATTGGCGAGCACCCTGCGCTGGCCCTGGCGCCTGTGTCCGTGATGGAGGAGTTCCAACGCATGGGTGTGGGTTCAGCCCTGACCCGCGCCGCCCTGGATGTGGCACGAGCTGCCGGGGAATCCACCGTGGTGGTGGTCGGTCACCCCGGCTACTACCCCAGGTTCGGCTTCCAGACTGCCGCCGATCACGGCGTGGAAGTGTCATTTGAGGCTCCGCGAGAAGCAGTCATGGTTCTTGCGCTCGGCGCTGACCCGATCCCGGTCGGGATGGTCCGCTACGCGGAGGCCTTTGGGCTCTGACCTGCGGTGCCAAGAAGGCCGCCGGGAGAAGTGAGAGTGCCCCCGAATGGATTCGAACCATCGACACCGGCTTTAGGAGAGCCGTGCTCTATCCCCTGAGCTACGGGGGCAACGCGGACCATCATACGGCCCTCTTGACCTTGCCCAAGTCACCAGCGGCGCGCGGGCGGATAGATTGGCAACCATGCCCGTCTACATCGATCCCCCGCGCTGGCCTGCCCATGGCACCGAGTTCTCCCACCTGATCTCGGACACCTCCCTGGAGGAGCTGCACGCGGCAGCCGAACGCATCGGCCTCTCCCCGCGCGCCTTTGACCGCGACCACTACGACGTCCCCCGCCAGCGGTACGACGACGCCGTGGCCGCCGGTGCCGTGGAAGTCGATGGCAAACAGCTGGTGCGGATCCTGGTGGCATCCGGGCTGCGGATTCCTGCGGCACGGCGCAACAACAAGGTGTTGACGGCGCTGCGTCGTCGTTGGGACGGCGCTGTGGGCGTCACGGAGCCGCTGCAACGGTTGCGGGAAACCCTGTTGGCCGGGTGGGGTGAGGAGCACCGGCACTACCACGACCGCACACACCTGCTGGCGGTCCTTGCGACACTGGACGAACTCACGGACGGGAGCCCGCCACTGGAGGTGGTGTTGGCGGCGTGGTTCCACGATGTCGTGTACGAGGGCCAAGCCGGTGCCGATGAGGAAGCCTCCGCGCAGTTCGCATTGTCCACGCTGCCCCAGGTGGGCATGGACCAGGACACCGCTGATGAGGTGGCGCGGCTGGTACGAATGACCACCCACCACAACCCGGACCCGCAAGACACCCACGGGGCGTTGCTCTCGGATGCCGATCTGGCCGTGCTGGGTGGCACACCGGAGCGCTATGCGGATTATGTGCAGCGGGTCCGTGCGGAGTATCCACAGGTTCCGGAGTATGAGTTCGTGCACGCGCGCCTGCTGATCCTGGATCGCCTGGATCCCGCCGCTCTCTACAAGACCGAGCGCGGCCGAGCCCTGTGGGGCGAGCAGGCACGTCTGAACCTTGCCGTGGAGATCGACGAGCTGCGCCTGGGCTCACTGGCCCGCATCCAGGTTCCGGAATGGTGCAAGGTGCTGCCGATCGTGGGAATGTGTTTTGTCCGCGACGGACATCTGCTGACCGTGCGGAAACGGGACACGGAGATGTTCATGCTGGTGGGCGGCAAGATCGAGGACGGCGAGACAGCACTGGCCGCAGGCGTACGGGAGATCACCGAGGAAGTCGGACTGGTTGTTGCGCCCGAGCACCTTGAGCTCCTGGGCGAATTCGATGCACCGGCCGCCAATGAGTCCGCCACCTGGATCGACTCCACAGTATTCGTGGTCACCACACCGGTTCAGCTCATGAACGACGACGACGCCCCCACCACCCCGGATCCCTCCGCCCAGGCGGAGATCGAGGAACTGCGGCACCTGGACCTGTACCCGGATGCCGTGTCAGCGGCAGAAGACACGTTGGCTCCGTTGATCCGCCGCCAGGTGCTGCCCATGCTGCGGCGCAGGGATTCCCGGTTCTGGTCAGCCCATGTCCGTGCGGACTCGCCGTACCGGTTGGCGCAGGAGCCCCAGGGCTGACGTCTACAGGCTTTAGATCTACAGGCTGCGCTTGCGCTTGCGCCGGTAGATCACGGCACCGGCCAGCAGACCCACCAGAATGCCTATGCCGCCTGTGACCGAAACCCACATGGCCGCATGACCCAAGGGGATGGCCATGAGCAGACCGATGATCACACCGGGAATGGCACCTGCCACCATGCCGATGGCCAGGTAGGTGTATTCCTGATCCGCGCCAGTCCGCGCGGAGGCGCTGTAGTCGCGGGGTGGTTGAGAGTTCGGTCGGTTGTTGGAGGCCATGCCGCCAGCCTATCGAGCGCTCAGCGGTAGGTGAAAAAGCCGTCCAGCGGCATGGCATGGATGGAGTGAACCACGGTTCCCTCCTGCGGGTTCAGCGCGGAGATCATCTGGTCTCCCCCCAAGTAGATCCCCACGTGCGAACCATTGTTCTGGGAGACCAGATCCCCCACCCGCGGCTGTGACGTGGGGGTACCTGCTGCAAACTGGTCCCAGGTGACCCGTGGAATGGTCAGGCCGTTCTGCGCGTAGACCCATTGGACGTACCCGGAGCAGTCCCAGGCCATGAAGTCCGTTCCGCCCCACACGTAGGCGCCACCCAGTCCCTGGTAGGCGGTGTCCACAATGGCCTGGTCCGATCCGGAGACCGTGCTTGCCTGGACCTGCGGCTCAGCAGATGCCGGGGCTGACACCTGTGCGCCCAATGGGTCGGCTGCCACGGCTGCCAAGTCCCCCATGCCCACCTGGGCATCTGCCGGTGCAGAAGTTGTGTCAACCGACTGAGGCGCCCAAAACGCCGTGGGGGTGGATTGGACCGCCAGCGTGGGCACCGCTGATACCTCCGGTACCGCAGCAACATCAGCCGAACTGCTGGTGGTGCCATCTGCGTAGGCAAAAGTCACCACGCCGCTGGCATCCGTGGACCAGGAGAACGTCCAATCATTGGCATCGGCAGCGGCACGGTTGAATCCTGCATCATCAGGAATCGTGCCCGTGACCGTGGCCCAGTCCGGGAACTCCACGGGCGCTGCTTGGGCTGGTGCCGCACTCAGCGCCGCGGCGCCCACGGCACCAAAACCGACGACGCCGCCCACCATCCACGGGTGCTTGATCAGCCGAGGTGACCGTGTGCGCCCAGGCGAATCGCCTGTGGGGCTGGCGGAGCAGGGGGGATCCGTCTGCGTGACCGGGGCGGAAAAACACCAGCTGGTGTGGATCGCCGGGGTCGGGATGGACGGGGCTGGGTGATTGCGCAGAGTGCAGGGCGGCATGGTGGTGTCCTCAACGTGGTGGCGGTTGCCGCACAAGCCTTGTGTCAGGCAGTGCAGGTGAACACCTCACACGGTAGGACCGCGGTCAGAGCCTCAAGAGGCCGTGGCACCACCCAAGGGCATGATTGATATGACTCCGCGGGTGGATGGGGTCACATCAGACGCATCTCCCGCATCAATCGCTGCCGCTGCCGAGCCTGTGGAGGAGTTGTGCGAGATCGAGCCAAGCCAGGGATTTCAGATTTCAGCCACACAGAGGGCTTGCGCCACCTTGTGGGAAATGCGCACCTCAGCACCACCGTCAGCACCGGGTTCAGCACCCTCACCGGATGCAGCGCGCTGGATGAGCACCCATTCGTCGTCGTCGATCTGGGCGGTGAATGCTGCACCGGAGAGCACTCCGGCCTCAGCCGAGGCGGGCACGGAAACGCCGTCTGCCTGCACAACTTCTGGCACGCCCACCATGGCGAACGGACCGGAGGAACCCGTCTGCAGGAGGGTGAAGAGCCGCGGCAGATGAGCCAAAGCACCCGAGGGTGAGGCCAGCAGCGCGTTGATGGCCGCTTGCTCATCCCCGGCGCTGAGACCGTCCAGACCCGGAATGGGCATGCCGTAGGGAGAGGCCTCCGGTGCGTCCAGGAGCACCATCAGACGACGCTCCACGTCTTCGCTCATCACGTGCTCCCACCGGCACGCCTCGTCATGCACCTGGGAAAGCTCCAGCCCAATCACATCCGCCAGCAAGCGCTCGGCCAACCGGTGCTTGCGCATGACCTTGACCGCGGTTTCCCGGCCGTCGTCGGTCAGAGCGATCCGACGGTCCGGCAAGACCTTCAACAGCCCGTCACGTTCCATCCGGGATACCGTCTGGGAGACCGTGGGACCGGAGTGCTCCAAACGCTCCACAATGCGGGCTCGCATGGGGGGCACGCCCTCTTCCTCGAGCTCCAGGACGGTGCGCAAGTACATCTCTGTTGTGTCAATCAGATCAGTCACAAAAACATCTCCTGCACGGATCGGGGTGGGGGTCGGGGGCCGGTTCACCCACCAGTGCGCGGACCAGCCTGTGGCCGCTGACGCTCACCGATCGAGTCCATGGGCGTCGCCTGGTCAGTGTATCTGGCCGTAACCCGGCGCTGATGAAGACCTGTGACGCCCTCCCGTGACAACCTCCTGCTCTGATCGCGGCCCAAGATGGCAGGTGGGGCACAATGGCCCACGGGGCACGCCGCAGGGTGCGCCCCACCAACCCCGTCGCGTCCACCAGTCCGGAGGCCTCCTTTGTCGCGTCCCATCTCCATCCCCGACCACATGCTCCCGGCTGACGGGCGCTTTGGCTCCGGACCGTCCAAGGTCCGCGAGGACCAGGTGGGGGCCTTGGCGCGTCAGGGCCGCAACCTGCTGGGCACCTCCCACCGGCAGGCCCCGGTCAAGGACATGGTGGGCCGCATCCGGACCGGTTTGGCTGAGTTCTTTGAGACCCCTGACGGTTACGAAATCCTGTTGGGCATGGGTGGTGCCACCACGTTCTGGGACGCCGCCGCGTTCGGGCTGGTCCAGGAAAAGGCCCAGCACGCCACCTTCGGAGAGTTCGGCGCCAAGTTCGCATCAGTCACCAACAAGGCCCCGTTCCTGGCTCCGTCCACCATTCACAGTTCTGAGCCCGGCACCCGGGCAGAGGTGGTTGCTGAGGACGGCGTGGACGTTTACGCCTGGCCCCACAATGAGACCTCCACCGGCGTGATGGCTCCGGTCAAACGCCCTGACGGTATGGACCGGCCCCAGGTGGGTGCCGACGGTGCACTGATCCTGGTGGATGCCACCTCCGCAGCCGGCGGCGCTGCCGTGGATCTGAGCGAAACCGACGTCTACTACTTCTCCCCCCAGAAGAACTTTGCCTCCGACGGTGGCCTGTGGCTGGGCGCCTTCTCCCCAGCAGCCATCGAGCGCATTGAGCAGATCGGTGCCTCCGATCGCTGGATCCCGGAATCGCTGGCCTTGACCGCCGCCGTGGAGAACTCCCGCAAGAACCAGACCCTCAACACCCCGGGCCTGGCCGGTCTGGTCATGTTGGAGGACCAGGTGCGTTGGCTCAACGAGCAAGGTGGCATGGCATGGGCCGCAGCCCGCACCAGGCAGTCCTCCGATCTTGTCTACGCATGGGCTGAGGCCAGCGAGTTCGCCACACCGTTTGTGGCCCGCCCGGAGGACCGCTCCACCGTGGTGGCCACCGTGGACTTCGACGACGCCGTGGATGCCGCCGCCATTGCCTCCACCTTGCGCGCCCACGGCGTGGTGGACGTTGAGCCTTACCGAAAGTTGGGCCGCAACCAACTGCGGATCGCCACCTTCACCGCCGTGGAGCCCGACGACGTCTCCGCCCTGCTGGCCTGCATCGATCTGATCGTGGAACAGCTCTGATCCCGCTGCGGATCTGATCAGAGGCGCAAGACCGTGGAATTGACGGCACTGTTCGGGGAGATTCCCCTGACCATCATCGCGTTGGTCCTGCTGGCTGCGCTGGCGGCCGGGTGGATCGACGCCGTGGTGGGTGGTGGCGGGTTGCTGCAGCTACCCGTCCTGCTGCTGGTTCCGGGAATCACCC
>NZ_JROX01000023.1:0-5429 GCF_000800955.1 Kocuria sp. ZOR0020 | reverse complement strand
CCCTGGGACAAGACGAACTGCTGTTCGTCCTCGAGCGACACTGGCGCTCCCTCGGCAAGACCCTCGACCCCGAAGACTTCACCGACGCCCAAGCCCTCGCGGCGATCGCTCGCGTCACCCGCGGCAACTTCCGCCTCGTCGACCGACTCTTCACCCAAATGGAACGCATCATGAAGATCAACGATCTCAACACCATCACCGACGACGTCGTCGAAGCCGCCCGCTCCACGCTGGTCATCGGCATCAGCTAAAGCCGCCACCCCAGCTGCAGATGACCGCCAATCGGAGCTAACAGTCACACACCACGCCTGCCACAACAAGAAACAGCGCACACCCACCCACCCCACGCGTCGTCGTCACCCAGCCCCGCCGTGTGGCGGCCCGTGCTGCAGCGTCCCGACTGGCCCAGCTCACCGGCACAAGGGTGGGGGAGTTGGCCGGCTTCACCGTCCGCGGTGAACGGGTGGTGAGCGCGCAGACAGCGGTGGAGTTCGTGACCCCGGGAATTCTGCTCAACCGCGTCCTCAGCAATCCCGAGCTGCCGGGGATCAACGCCGTGCTCCTGGATGAGGTCCATGAACGCAGCTTGGATTCTGATCTTCTGCTCGGCATGTTGGCGGAGGTCCGTCAATTGCGCCCGGACCTCAAACTTGTGGCCATGTCCGCCACCGTGGACACTCAGCGGTTTGCCAATCTGCTGCTCACGGATCATGGGGACCCCGCCCCTGTTCTCACGTCCCCCTCTGTGCTGCATCCTCTGGAGACACAGTGGATCCCCGCCTCAGCGCCTCGACTGAATGACCGCGGAGTCACTCGCGATTTCTTGGACCATGTGGCCCAGACCTGCGCACGCGCTCTGGATGGCGCCTCGGACGCCCTGGTGTTCGTTCCGGGTGCCCGGGAGGTGGCGCAGGTGGCGGCTCGATTGCGGGAGATGACCACCGGCGTCGACATTGTGGAATTACACGGACGGATCGGCCCCCGCGAGCAGGACCGGGCCGTCTCTGGGCGGGGCGCACGGGACCGGACCAGGGTGGTGGTCGCCACCTCCCTGGCCGAATCCTCTCTGACGGTCCCCGGCGTGCGGCTGGTGATTGACTCGGGACTTTCCCGCGAACCCCGCCGTGACACCGTGCGCGGCATGTCCGGGTTGGTCACGGTGGCCGCCTCCCGTGCCTCCGCGGACCAGAGGGCCGGACGCGCCGCACGGCTGGGTCCCGGCCGGGTGATCCGCTGTTACGACCAACGCACCTGGGCTGCCATGCCCGCCCACTCCACCCCGGAGATCGCCACCGCTGACCTGACGTCCGCAACCCTGATGTTGGCTGTGTGGGGCACCCCGCGCGGTGAGGGCCTGGCCTTGCCCGAACCTCCTCCCACCAACGCTGCGACCGAGGCGGAGACGGTTCTTCATCGTCTGGGTGCCCTTGACGACGCCGGCCGGGCCACCGATCTTGGGCGTCGCCTCTGCGCGGTCCCCACCGATCCCCGGTTGGCCCGTGGGTTGATGGAAGGTGCATCCCTGGTGGGTGTGGTCACTGCAGCTCAGGTGGTTGCGTTACTGGGTGCTGATGCCGCGCCGGCCGGCGGTGATCTTGCCCAGCACCTTCAGGACATGCGCTCGCGGTCCGTAGCCGACGCCGAGCGCCAGGGTCAGCGTCAGCGCCACGGCCACAGTCATGGAGCGTGGCAGCGGGAAGCAAACCGTTTGGAGCGCATGGCCCACAAACTCACGGCTACCGCGGACGGGGCCTCCCAGGTGGATCCGGACCGTGTCGGAGGCAAACCCACCTCTCCCGTGCCCTCCCATCTCCACGCAGGTGCGGTGATTGCCCTGGCCCGACCCGAATGGGTGGCCCACCGGCAGGGGGACAGCTACCTGTTCGCCGGTGGCACACGCGCAGGTCTGCCGCCCGGGTCCTCGCTCAACGGCCACGAATGGCTGGCCGTTGCCGATGTCACCCGGGCACAGGGGAGCGGCGCTCAAGGCACCGGTGCCGTGATTCGCGCGGCCGCACCTCAGGATCAGGACACCGCCCAGATGGTGGCCGCATCATTGCTGACCAACACCGTGGCGGCGGAGTTCACGGACGGTCGTGTCACGGCGCGTCGTCGTCATGCACTGGGCGCCATCACGCTGAACTCCACACCCGTCAAACCCACACACGAGCAGGCGGAGGCGGCGGTCCGGGCAGGCCTCACACGGGACGGGCTCGATACTCTGCACTGGTCAGAGACTGCCACCCAACTGCGGGCCCGCATGGCCACCGTTCACGCTCACCTGGGACCTCCCTGGCCTGCGGTGGACGACGACGCCCTCCTGAACACCTTGGATCTCTGGCTGGGTGCGGAGATGGACGAACTGGCGCGGGGGACGCGGGTGAAGGACCTGGATCTCACGAGTGCATTGCGCAGGCTGCTGCCGTGGCCCGATGCAGCGCGTTTTGACGAGCTGGCGCCCACCGCGCTGACAGTGCCCTCCGGGTCCGCCCCGCGCATCCGCTGGGATGCGGATCAGCCGGTGGTGCGGGTGAAACTCCAGGAATGTTTTGGCCTGGCTGAATCCCCGCGGGTTCTCAATGGCGCAGTGCCGGTGGTTTTCCACCTGCTCTTGCCTGCCGGACGCGAACTTGCCATCACGGCGGACCTGGCCTCCTTCTGGTCCGGTCCCTACGCCCAGGTCCGAGCTGAGATGCGCGGCCGGTACCCCAAACATCCCTGGCCGGAGGACCCCTGGGTAGCCCAGGCCACGGCACGCACCAAGACTCACGCACAGCGCACCTCAGCTGGGGAACACCCACCGCAACGGCGGACACGTCCATAAAAATCGTGACCATATTGTGGCCAGGATCACTACCGTCGGGTAGTGTCGAGGTCATCGTTCAGCAGTCCCAGCGCGTGAACCCCCATCAGACGGGTTCCCGCACCGGACCCACCCGCACACTCGCGGTGGTGGAGATCCCAAAGGACTCAGGCCGCCGCCGCGATCCATCATTCGCGGTGACCCACAGGTGCGGGGCAGATTGTTCTGTTGACCCGCAAACGCATCAGGGGCGGTGGCCGTTCTCTCCAGCCTGGTGTTGTGGCGCAGCCGCATGCAATCACGCATGTGAACAGCGCTGCATTCATCAGACGGAGCATCCCACGGGCTCATGGACTCGAGCCCCTCACCAAGAAGGAAACCGCAATGACCATCATCACCGAAACCGCTCACCCCGCCACCCAGGCCATGACTGCTCCGTCAGCACCTGCAGCGCCCATCATCGGCCCCGAATTGGCTCGCTCCTGGCTGCTGGTCAACGCCGGTCAGCCGGAACGCTTTGCACCAGCTGCAGCCAGTGCCGCCGACGTCGTGGTGTACGACATCGAAGATTCCGTGGCCCCGGCGGGCAAAGCTGCCGCCAGGAAAGCCGTGGTGGATTGGCTCTCCGGCCTGGATGAGAACGGTCACCGTCGCCGCGGCTGGGTTCGTGTCAACGGTTTCGGAACGCCCTGGTGGGCGGAGGATTTGGCTGCACTGGCCGGTGTTCCCGGGCTGGACGGCGTCATGCTGGCCATGGTGGAAAGCCCCGAGCACGTGACCCGAACCGCTGAGGCCTTGCAGGACGTCCGGATCGTGGCCCTGGTGGAAACGGCTCGTGGCGTGCAGGCACTGCCTGCCATCGCAGGTGCTCGGTCCACCTATCGGCTCGGATTTGGCGTGGGAGATTTTCGACGAGACACCGGATTCGGTGACAGTCCGCTGACGTTGGCCTACACGCGCTCGCAGTTCACCATTGCATCCCGTGCAGCCAACCTGCCCGGCCCCATCGACGGGCCTTCCGTGGGGGCACTGGGGGCCAAGCTGGCAGAAGCCGCAGCCGTGACGGCCGAGTTCGGCATGACCGGCAAGCTGTGTCTGATGCCGGAGCAGACCGCCACGGTCAATGAGGGTCTCTCGCCGTCACTGCAGGAGATGACCTGGGCCAGTGAGTTCCTCACGGAATTCGAGTCGGCAGGCGGTGAAATCCGCAACGGATCAGACCTGCCACGCCTGGCCCGGGCCAACAAGATCCTGGGGTTGGCCTCTGCTTTCGGACTCAGCGTGCCCCAGGGTTACGACGTCCACTTCGAGGCACCCACGGACACCTACCACTGCTGAATCACAACGAATCCAACACAAACCCACGGTGAACACCTGGAAAATATCGGCAACGGGCGGCAATTCCTTGCCGCCCGTTGCGTTGTTGTTGGAAGCTAGACCTCGTGGGGCACAGAAGTCCCACACCGTCGGTGAGACCCACTGCCGACGCCCCTGACCCGATCCGAAGGGACTCTGATGTCCGAGCCGAACGCCGCCGCAACCGCACCGTCCAGCTGGTCCACCGGAACCCGATCCGACCGCCGCTCCAAGATCGGCATTGTCGGCGCAGGTGCCGTTGGCTCCTCGCTGGCTTACTTCTGCCAGATCCGGGGCATCGCCCGTGAAATCGCCATTTTCGACGTCGCCGGGGACAAGGTTCGTGCAGAAGCCGCTGACCTCTCACACGGCGCCATGTTCTCCCCGTCCACTGTGGTGACCGGCTCTGATGACGTTTCCGTGCTGGCCGGTGCGGACATTGTGGTCATCACCGCTGGTGCCAAGCAGAAGCCTGGTCAGCCGCGTCTGGAACTGGCCGAAGCCAACGTGAACATCTTGCGCTCCCTGACGCCCAAGCTGCTGGAAGTGGCACCGGATGCCGTTTACGTGCTGGTCACCAACCCGTGTGACGTGCTGACCAGCGTGTTCCGTGAGCTCTCCGGGTTGCCCAAGGAACGGGTCATGTCCTCCGGCACCGTGTTGGACACCTCCCGCTTGCGCCTGCGCCTGGCTGAGGAAGCCGGTATTTCACCCAGCTCTGTGCACGCCATGATCGTGGGCGAACACGGAGACACGGAATTCCCGCTGTGGTCCATCGCCAACATCGGCACCGTGCCGCTGGTGGACTGGAAGAACGACGCCGGTCAACTGGCTTTCCCGGAAGACGTCCGGGAGAAGATCGCTGATGAAGTCATGCACGCCGCCTACACGGTGATCGCAGGCAAGGGCGCCACCAACTACGCGATCGGCATGGCCGGAGGCGCAATCTGCCAGGCCATCCTCTCCGATCAGCACGCCGTCATGCCGGTCTCCACCATCCTGGATGACTACCAGGGCATCAGCGGCGTGGCACTGTCCGTCCCGTCCGTGGTGGGTCGCGCCGGTGTGCTCCAGCAGCTGCCCGTGCCCATGTCTGACGGCGAGATCCAGCAGTTGCACGCCTCGGCGGAGGCCCTCAAGCAGTCCCTGGCCTCACTGGGGTTCTGATTGCCGAGCAACGGATTCTGATTGGCGAACATGCGGTTCTGATCCCTTGCGGAGCGCGTGAATCGTGACAACGACGGCGTGTGGCCCGGACCGATTGGTCCGG
>NZ_JROX01000224.1:0-17506 GCF_000800955.1 Kocuria sp. ZOR0020 | reverse complement strand
TCCAACAAGCCGGTGTTGCAACCACCGGTTGAACCCGGTCAATTCATGGTCCTGCGGGCACTCTTCGCCTGTCGAACTTTCTCCCCGCCACCACGCACCCGGAATGGATGAGAGGTCATCCACGCCTGATGCCCACGCGGCGTCGTCGTGGTGAAGCCGTTGTCCCCAACCGGCCCTCAGAGCCGGATCGCGCATTTGGGCGGACAGCACCACCCCTGGTGGCATTGATAGTTTCTGCATGTCAGACGTCATTCGGCGCCGAATGGATAGTACTGGCACGCCATGCAACACCACCGATCAATGATGTGACCTGATGAAGAAGAGCACCCTTCCCGCAGCCATCGCTTTGGCGGCAGCACTGACCGCCGTGGGCGCGCCCGCTGCCAACGCCACCTACTCCCACCCCTCGCACACCACCACGGTGTCCCAGGGCACCAAGAGTGGCCATGATGCCGGCAAGTACGACGTCGGTGCAGGCACGTACGACCTGCTCACCGGGAAGTACGAGATCGTGAAGGACGTTCACGGCGTGATCTGGACCAAGGTGCACACCCTGACCTCGTTCGGGTGGGCCTGGAAGTGGTACTGCTGAGGCACGGACCCACGTTGGGTGAGCTCAGCTGACCCAACCAGGGGGACGCTTGTGTCCCGCATCCAACCTTGGGTGCGGGACACAGGCGTCTCCCGGATGGATTTCGCCGGACCGCGTGGACTACAGCGAGCGTTCGTGGGAGCGGACCCGGTCCAGGAGGTTGGCGTCAATGGGAGTCACGGCGCGGTCCTCCCCCGCCGGCGGCGCATGGCCTCCGTTCAGGTCAGCCTGGACCAGCGCCCCAAAAGCCGTGGCAATCAAGATGATTTGGCTGAAGAAGTAGAACCAAAACAGAACACCCACAATGATGCCCACGGAGAGCAGGTACGGGTTGGCGGCCATGTTCTGGATCAGCGCACCGCCCACTTCCCGTAGTGCCACATTACCCAGCACACCCAAGATCAGAATGCAGGCCATGGGCCATTTGCCGGGCTTGAGTTGGGCTAGACCGCGAATCATCAGGAACAGCATGAGGGCATCGGCCAGAACTCCCACCGTGGTGGCTGCCCCGTAGACCAGGCCACCACCCAGGAAGTCCACCAGGCAGCTGAGCCAACCAATGCCTGAGGTGGCACCTTCCAGCAGCCTGAGCGCACCGGCCGCCTCAGCATTGAGCACCAAGGACACCGCCAGAACGGCCACCAGCAGGATCAGCCCCAGGACATCACGGGGGATCGCTGCGATGGGCGCTCCACGCGCCGGTGGGACCTCAAACATCCGCCGGCAGGACAACCTGATTCCGGCGGCCCACCGCCAGGCCACAAAGCACAACACTGCAGTGGCAATGATGGTGGTCAGCGTGAACGGCTGGGGATTGGCCAGTACGGATTCGGGGATCACGCCGCCGTCACCGGTGTTGATGAGCCCCGGGACGGTCTCATCCACCGCATCCACCACCAGGGCACGCAGCTCGGAGTCATTGCCCAGAATGCGTCCGGCCAGGGAGGCACCGATCACCAGAACGGCAGTGGAGGCAAAGAGCATGTTGTAACTCAACCCGGCCGCCATCAGGGGTCCGCCGTGGAAGAAGTAGTGCATGATCAGCCGCCCTGGCAACAAGGTCCAGACGCAAGCCAGCGCAACGTTGAGGGCTTGGCCCACCACCGCCCACCAGCCCGCACCACCGGCACGCTTGGCGTGCAGGATGGAAACCTGCCTGCGGAATTCCCGCTGCAGCCCGGCCTTGTCAACGGCCGAGGGCATGACCCGCGGGGCCTCCATCACCTCAGACATGGCTGGGCGGCAGGAGGCCGACCATGCTGTGGACCTCGGCCAGGGTCTGGGCTGCGATCTCACGGCCCTTCTGCGCGCCGCGCGCCAGAATTCGATCCAGTTCGGCCGGGTCATCCAGCAGTTCCTGGGCCCGCTGCTGGATCGGTTCCAGCGTCTGGTTCACCACCTCAGCCAGGTCCACCTTGAGGTGGCCGTACATCTTGCCTTCGTACTCGGCCACGATCTCCGGGATGGGGCGGTCGGTGACTGCCGAGTAGATGGTCAACAAATTGGCGATTCCGGGCTTCTCCTGGCGGTCGAACCGGATCTCCGTGCCGTCGTCGGTGACTGCCGACTTGATCTTCTTGGCGTTCTCCTTGGCGGCATCCAGCACACGGATCAAGCCGTTGTCCGAATCTGCCGACTTGGACATCTTGGCCGTGGGCCGCTGCAGATCGTAGATTTTGGCGGTTTCCTTCATGATCTTGGGCTCCGGCACCGTGAAGGTTTCCCCAAAGCGGGAGTTGAACCGCTGAGCCAGGTTCCGGGTGAGTTCCAGGTGCTGGCGCTGGTCCTCTCCCACTGGCACCAGGTCACTCTGGTAGATCAGGATGTCTGCGGCCATCAACACCGGGTAGGTGAACAGACCCACGGTTGCCGAATCCAGGCCCTGCTTGGCGGACTTGTCCTTGAACTGTGTCATGCGGGCGGCCTCACCGTAGCCCGTCAGACAGTTGAGTACCCAGGCCAGTTGCGCGTGCTCCGGGACGTGGGACTGCACCAACATGGTGGACTTCTCAGGATCGATCCCGGCGGCAATGTACTGGGCCGCCGTGACGCGGGTGCGCTGAGAGAGTTCCGCGGGGTCCTGGGGCACCGTGATGGAGTGCATGTCCGCAATGAAGAACAGGCAGTTGTTGTCATCCTGCATCTTCACCCAGTTGCGCACCGCACCTACGTAGTTGCCCAGATGCAGCGAATCAGCGGAGGGCTGCACACCGGAGAGCACCCGGGGCTTGGTGGTACCGGAGGCGGTGGGTTCTGTTGATGCGGTCACGGTCAATGCTCTCCTGGTGGTGCAGTTCGTCAGAAATCAGCGGTGCGCTCCGGGCCAGATGCCCGGCCCTGGCAGCTGGGGTGGTTTGTCAGAAACGGTAGTCCACTACCAGTGGGGCGTGGTCTGAGAACCGGGTGTCGTAGGTAGCAGCACGGTCGACGACGGCGGAGACCGCCTTGGCAGCCAACGCGGGGGTGGCCATGTGGTAGTCAATGCGCCATCCGGCGTCGTTGTCGAAGGCCTGACCACGGTAGGACCACCAGGTGTAGGGGCCCGGCACGTCACCGGCCAAGGATCGCGCCACGTCCACGAATCCCAGGTCACCGAAGTAGCGGTCAAAATAGGCCCGCTCCTCCGGGAGGAAGCCCGAGTTCTTGACGTTGCCCTTCCAGTTCTTGATGTCCAGTTCCGTGTGGCCCACGTTCAGATCCCCCACGATCAAAGCGTGATCTGTTCCCTGCACCAGCGCGGGGAGGCGGTTGGTCATGGCCTCCAGGAAGGCGTACTTGTCCACCTGGCGCGGGGTGTCCACCTCACCGGAGTGCACGTAGGTGGAGACCAAGGTCAGCGTGGAACCATCGGGCAGCGTGATGGTGTCCTCGATCCACCGACCGGAGTCGTTGGTGCCTTCAGCCAGGCCGATTCGCCGCCCGCTGGGAATCAGGGACCCGTTGTGGGCATCACGGCGCACAGCGGTCAGCACTCCGGCGCGGCCCTTGGCCTCGGCCTCGTGGTGGTGGATCTCCCAGGTCTCCTCACCCAGCAGGTCACGCGCGATCTTGTCAGGGGCTCGCACCTCCTGCAGGCACAGGATGTCCACGTCCCGGTCCGTGAGCCAGTCGGCCATGCCGCGCTTGTAGGCGGCACGGATGCCGTTGACGTTCACGGTGGCAACTCGCACCACCTGGTCCCGGGATGCGCTGGGGTTCTGATCAGTCATGAGGGTAAGTCCTGTCGGGGGAAAGCGGCTGGGCTCAGCGGTTGTTGTCGTCGATGACTTCGCCGGTCAGGGGTGTCTGGGAGTCCTGGACCATTCCCATGCCGTTGGAAGCGGTGACAGCCAGGGTGTCCAGGGCTCGGTCCACCTGGTCACGGTCACCCGGTGTGGAACCGTCCGGGGCAGGAAGGTTGGCAGCAATCACGCGGGCCTGGACCATGATGATCTGGAAGGAATGTTCCAGCTTCTGGTCCAGGACGGAACGGTCCTCTGCGGGAGCAGAAGTGGCAGCCGCCATGGGTGCACGGCCAAAGCGACGGTTGGCGTCCTGCTGGGCCTGCTCGATCTGACGTGCTCCGAACTTGGCGGCCTTGCGTACCATCCAGAGCACAAAGCAGGCGATCAACAGCCAGCCCAAGGCAATGGCTGCCAGGACCCACCCCAACACGGAGTTCTCATTGGCGGCCTGCAGGAGGGCAACCACAAAGATCACCACCAGCGCGGTCATCCCGATCAGGGTGATCCAGATGGAAGCCCGGCCGGAACCGGGCGTGGACGGAGACGTGCGCGTGGAACCAATCTGCTGCATGGTCGTATTCTCCCGCACTGATCCAGCGGGAAGAAATTCCACCGGGTACAGAATCGCCCTGGGCGCAACGCACCCAGGGCAATTCTCACGTCACCGGCAACGCGGCCGGTAGTGGGTCAAGCAGCAGGTCCCACCCCTGCGGCACGTTCCGCGGCCTCCACCACGTTGACCAGCAGCATGGCCCGGGTCATGGGACCCACACCGCCGGGGTTGGGAGACATCCACGCGGCACGATGTGCGGCCTCAGGCTCGATGTCCCCGGTGAGTTTGCGCTTGCCGGTCTGGGGATCCTCCACCCGGGACACTCCGACGTCCAACAGGATGGCGCCCTCACGGATCTGATCCGCCTTGACCATGTGCGGCTGACCGGCCGCGGCCACCACCACATCCGCTGCAGCCAAGAGGGCATCCAGGTTCCGCGTGCCCGTGTGCGCCAGCGTGACCGTGGCGTTGATGGCCTTGCGGGTCAACAACAGCCCGATCGGCCGCCCCACGGTCACACCGCGTCCGATCACCAGGACGTTCTTGCCCTTGAGGTCGATGTCATGGCGCAACAGCAGTTCCACAATCCCGTGCGGGGTGCACGGCAGCGGGGAATCCATGGGGTCACTCACGTTGAGCACCAGCTTGCCCAGGTTGGTGGGGTGCAAGCCGTCAGCGTCCTTGGCGGGGTCGATCTTGCCCAGGATGCGATTGGTGTCAATGTGATCGGGCAGCGGCAACTGCACGATGTAGCCGGTGCACGCAGGATCGGCGTTGAGGGATTCGATCTCCGCTTCCAGATCCTCCTGGGTGATCGCTGCAGGAAGATCGCGGCGGATGGAGGTGATGCCCACTTCAGCACAGTCCTTGTGCTTGCCTCCCACGTAGGAGTGGGATGCCGGATCATCACCCACCAGCACCGTGCCCAGCCCGGGAACCTGGCCCTGAGCTGCCAGAGCAGCCACGCGTTCGGTCAGCTCACCCTTGATGGCGGCCGCCGTGGCCTTGCCGTCCAGAACACCTGCTGCCATCACCACTCCTCGAGCCCGCTGTAGAGCGGGAAGTCAGCGGCCAGCTTGTCCACGCGAGCGCGCAGGGCATCGACGTCGGGCTGCGGCTTAAGAGCGGTGGCGATGATCTCCGCGACCTCCTGGAACTCTGTGGCACCAAAACCACGGGTGGCCAGGGCCGGGGTGCCGATGCGCAGACCGGAGGTGACCATGGGCGGGCGGGGGTCAAACGGAACAGCGTTGCGGTTCACGGTGATGCCCACCTGGTGCAAAAGGTCCTCGCCCTGCTTGCCGTCCAATTCGGAGTTGCGCAGGTCCACCAGCACCAGGTGAACATCCGTACCACCAGTCAGCACGGACACACCGGCCTGGGCAACATCAGAGGCAGCCAGACGTTCGGCAATGATCGCAGCACCTTCCAAGGTGCGCTCCTGGCGCTGCTTGAACTCCTCCGTGCCGGCAATCTTGAAAGCCACGGCCTTGCCTGCAATGGCGTGCATGAGCGGCCCACCCTGGTGGCCCGGGAACACGTTGGAGTCGATCTTCTTCTTGAACTCCTCAGTGGTCAGGATGACACCGGAGCGCGGACCGGCCAGGGTCTTGTGCACCGTGGAGCTCACGACGTCGGCATGCGGTACCGGGTTGGGGTGCAGCCCTGCGGCCACCAGACCGGCAAAGTGCGCCATGTCCACCCACAGCTTGGCCCCGACCTCATCCGCGATGGAGCGGAAGGCCTCAAAGTCAAGCTGCCGGGAGTAGGCGGACCAACCGGCCACAATCACCTTGGGCTGGCTGGCGCGGGCCACCTCACGCACCTGATCCATGTCCAGGCGGTGGGTGTCCGGGTCCACCTCGTACGCGGCAATGTTGTAGAGCTTGCCGGAGATGTTCAGCTTCATGCCGTGGGTCAGGTGACCGCCGTGGGCCAGAGACAGGCCCATCAAGGTGTCCCCCGGCTCCATCAGCGCAGTCATGACCGCGCTGTTGGCCTGCGCACCGGAGTGCGGCTGGACGTTGGCGTGGAAAGCCCCGAACAGGGCGGTGGCGCGGTCACGTGCCAGGTTCTCCACCACGTCCACGTGCTCACAACCGCCGTAATAACGACGCCCCGGGTAACCCTCCGCGTATTTGTTGGTCAGCACCGAACCCTGGGCTTCCAGCACTGCGCGGGGCGCAAAGTTCTCAGAGGCAATCATTTCCAAGGTGTCGCGTTGGCGTCCAACCTCCGCGCTGATCGCCGCAGCGACCTCCGGATCAACTTCTGAGAGAGGGCGGTTGGTGACATCGGCGAAGGGTGTGGGGCTCATGCGATTCCTCCTGGGCTCACGGGCTCAGGGACCGCAAGCAATCTGGCCAATGGGTGGGTGATTCCCGGGTGGGGCCGCACCGGATGGTGGCTGTGGATGGTCGATCGAATCGAACGAGTTCATTCTATGACCCAGGGTTGCGCCAACGAGGCCACGTCAAGAATCAATGGAAGCCAGCGCCGCACCGGCCTGGATCGGCTCTCCGACCTGGATCAGGTGACGTAACGTCCCTGACGTGTGCGCCGTCACATCGGTTTCCATCTTCATGGCATCCACCACGGCCACGGTTTCTCCTTGGGTGACGGCGGCGCCGTCGTCGGCAATCCAGCGGACCAAGGTGCCCGGGGCAGGTGCGGTGAGGTGAGAGGGATTCGACTCGGTGCTGTCCGGGGAAACGGGACCGGCGCCGGTTCCCAAACCGGCCAGCAGCCCCTGCGGAAGCGCCAGGAGCATCCGGCGACCGTCAATTTCAATCGGGATGCGTTGCAGGGGTGCTTGCGCCGCGGGTTCGGGGCGTGCCTGTGCCTCCAGGGACGGCATCAGGGTGGATTCGATCCACTGTGTGTGGACCGTCAAGTTCCCTGACCCTGCCGATCCATCCTCACCACCTGCGAACTCCTGACGGTCCAGGACCATCTGGGCAAAGGGAATCACGGTGGCAGGCCCCTCGACCACGGTCTCCCGCAGGGCTCGGCGAGCGCGGGTCAGTGCTGCGGCGCGAGAATCAGCATGGACAATCAATTTGGCCATCATGGAGTCGAAGGCCGGCTGCACGGCATCCCCTGTCTCCACACCGGCATCCCACCGCACACCGGGTCCGCCGGCCACCGTGAGGCGGCGGATCTCCCCCGGGCTGGGCAGGAACCCGCGCCCGGGGTCCTCGGCGTTGATGCGGAATTCGACGGCGTGCCCGCACGGGTCAGGGGTCTGGCTGAAGGAAAGCCCGTGATCAAAGGCAATGTTGAACTGCTCCTTGACCAGGTCAATTCCGGTCACCGCCTCCGTGACCGGATGTTCAACCTGCAAACGGGTGTTGACCTCCAGGAAGGACAACGTGCCATCGGCTGCCAACAGGTATTCCACCGTTCCCGCACCTCGATAGGAGACCTCCGCGCAGATGCGCCGGGCGGATTCATGCAGTTCACGGCGTTGATCTGCACTCAGCCCGGGAGCTGGTGCCTCCTCAATGAGTTTCTGGTTGCGGCGCTGCACCGAACAGTCGCGGTCACCGACCACCACCACGTGCCCTGTGCCATCCCCCAGGACCTGAACCTCAACATGCCGGGGTTCTTCCAGGAACCGCTCCATGAAACATTCGCTGCGGCCGAAGGCGGCCTGGGCCTCCCGCCCGGCAGCACAAAATGCCTCCTCCACCTCATTGAAGGACCTGACCACTTTCATGCCGCGGCCACCACCACCGTGGGCGGCCTTGATGACCACCGGAAGTCCGTGCTCTTGTGCGAACTCCACCGCCTGGTGGGCGTCCTGCAGCGGCTTCTCCGTCCCCGCAGCCAAGGGCGCACCCACACGCTGGGCAATGCTGCGTGCCGTCATCTTGTCCCCCAGCGCACGAATGCTCTGCGGGGTGGGGCCGATCCACGTGAGCCCTGCGGCCTCCACGGCTTGGGCAAAATCAGCACTTTCGGACAGGAACCCATAACCGGGATGGACAGCCTCAGCACCGCTGCGGCTGGCTGCATCCAGCAGTGCATCCGCGGACAGATAGGTCTGCGCAGCGGTGGCCCCCGGCAAGGCGTGGGCCTCATCCGCCAGGCGGACGTGCATGGCATCAGCATCCTGATCCGCATAGACGGCCACGGAGGTGTGCCCTGCCTCCGCGCAGGCCCGAATCACCCGAACGGCGATTTCCCCACGGTTGGCAATCAAGATCTTGGTCATCGGGGGTCTCCTGGTTCTGTGCCGTTCAGGGGGAGGTGCTCTGTGCCGTTCGACCCGTGCTGCCGTCCAGCCGGGTCCGGCGCAGTGAATCGAATGCGAACCCCCGGTGGTAATTGGGCAGCCAGGTCCAGATCCTGGCGGGTCACGGCTCCCACGATCGGGTAGCCACCCGTCAAGGGATGATCTGGCAAGAACAGCACGGGTTGACCATCAGGTGGGACCTGGATGGCTCCCGTGACCGCGCCCTCACTGGGCAGCTCCCCCGTGACTCGGCGCTCCAGGGCCACCTCACCGAGCAGGCGCAGGCCCACTCGGTCCGATCGCGTGGTCACTTCCCAGTCCTGTCCCACCAGCGCTTCCAAGGCGGCAGGTGTGAACCAGTCCTCCCGCGGTCCCAACGTGATGGCCAGGTCCACGGTGTCCCCGGGAGCCGGCAGATCGCGTTGCACGCCCAGCGGTTCAACCGCGTACGGTGCAGCCTCCGGATCCCCCACCGCAATGTGATCGCCGGCTTTCAAGGGGCTCGGACCCAATCCGGCCAAGGTGTCCGTGGCAAGACTGCCCAGGGCACTTTCCGCTTGGATCCCGCCGCGCACTGCCAGCACGTAGCGCAATCCACGCTGCGGGTATCCCAAGCTCAAACGGTCACCGCTGTCCACCGCAAACGGGAGGCCCCCGGACACTTTGTGGTGGGCACCGTTGGTTGCGGTGAGCTGCATCTGCCCCATGGCGCCCGTGACCACTGCAACGCTCGGCGCCCCGTGGTATTCGAGTTCCACCGCACCGATGCACTCGATCACCGGAACCTGGGCATGGTTGCCCACGGCCTGGTTGGCCTGGCGCATGGCGGTTCGATCCGCCGCACCAGAGGTGGAGACCCCCAGTGCCGCGTGCCCGGCTCGCCCGGTGTCCTGAATCAGCATCTGCAGGCCAGGGGAAATCACTGTCAGGGCGTTTCCGTCAGGGCTGGAGCTGGAAACAGCTGCGGGGGTCGGCTCACCCGCGGCGTCGTCGTGAGTTGCAGAAGGTGCCCCACTCACGACGACGCCGTCCCGCGTCTCCCGCTCAAAGCGCACCACGGTCCCGGGTGCCATGAGTGCCGGAGGCTCGCGGTGAATGTCCCACAAGAGATCCCGGGTGTGACCGATCAGCTGCCAGCCTCCCGGGCTCTCACGTGGGTAGATCCCGGTGAACGGGCCGGCCAAACCCACGGCACCTGCAGGAACCCGTGTGCGAGGTGAGGAGCGCCGGGGCACTTGAAAGATCGGGTCCGAACTCTTGGCATAACCGAACCCGGGCGCAAACCCTGAGAAGGCCACCGTCCACTCGGCCGCCAGATGCCGTTGAATGAGCGACTCCTCCGAAAGCCCCAGGAGGTCAGCCACAGATGCCAAGTCCTCACCGTCGTAGGTCACGGGGATGGTGATGTGGCGCGCCTGTCCGTCACAGGACGTGGAGACATCGGTGGATTCCAGTTGGGCCATCAGCGCCTCGGCCGTGACGCGGGCAGGATTAAAGTGGACCAGCACTGTGCTGGCACCGGGCACCAACTCCCTAATGCCGACAATGTTCTGCCAAGCACGGTTCAACTCCACGGCTTGTTCCAGACTGTCCGCCTGTGCCAGCAGCGCGGTATCGGATGCCCTGAGGAATTTCATCGTGCTCCGGCAAAAGGCGCGATGGTGACTCCTGCGCTCTCCAGCACACGGCGGGTCTCAGCAGCCATGGCCACGGAACCGGGGCTGTCCCCGTGAACGCAGATCGACTGGGCTTCCAGGCGGATTTGGCTGCCGTCAATGGCCTCGAGTTGGCCATCCTCCACCAGTCGCAACATTCTTTGTGACACTGCGGCGGGGTCATGCAGAACCGCCCCGTCCTGGGATCGTGAGACCAACTGTCCGTCCGGCAGGTAGGCACGGTCGGCGAAGGCTTCAGCAGCCACCGTCAACCCCGCCTCCTGGGCGACCCGCAGCACCACACCGCCGGCCAAACCAAGGAGAACCAGGTTCGGATCAATCGCTCGCACTGCGGCCACCACGGCTTCAGCCTGCCGCTGGTCCCGGGCGATGGTGTTGTACAGCGCGCCGTGCGGCTTGACGTAGGTCATTCGCCCGCCGGCGGCACGAGCCAACCCGTCCATGGCGCCGAGCTGGTACTCCACGTGCGCCTGCAACGTTGCTGAGTCCAGGTCCACCGCAGTGCGTCCAAAGTTCTGGTAGTCGCGGTAGCTGGGGTGGGCCCCCACACTCACACCACCAGACACGGCAGCCCGGACAGTGTCCCGGATGCCTTCCGGAGAGCCTGCGTGGAAGCCACAGGAAATATTGGCGCTGGTCACGATCGAGAGCATGGACTCGTCGTCACTGACCAACCGGTCGGGGGTGTTCTCCCCGAGGTCGGAGTTCAGGTCAATTTTCAGCATGGTTTCCTCCTGTCAAGCTGGTATGTCAGCCGGTCACACCCAAGAACGCAAAGATGGGGCCAATCGAAACGCTGCCCATGTACCAAGTAAGCAACGTCACGATGGTGCCCGGGATCAACAACCGCCTCGGATACTTCTGAACTCCCAGTAGATCAGGCCGGAACCAGCCGATGTACATGAAGACCGTCAGTCCCACCGGCAGAATTAGGCCGTTGAACCCACCCACAAAGACCAGCAACGCCGCCGGAGCGGTGCCGATGAGCAAGTAGACCACCAACGAAACGGCGATGAATCCGACCGTGACCAGCTGCAGAGGCCACCCCGTGGAGACTTTGCGACTGAAGGTGGAAAGGAATGTGGCCGAGGTGTACGCAGCGCCGATCACGGAGCTCAGTGCCGCCGCCCAGAAGATGGCACCGAAGATGCGCATCCCGGCTTCGCCCAGCACGGCACCAAAGGCTTGTCCCGCAGGATTCGCAGCCTGCCCCGAAACGTCCAAGGCGACCCCTGATGCCACCACACCCAAGATGGCAAGGAACAAGACGTATCGCATGACGGCAGTGACCAAAATGCCGTTGGTCGCCGACTTCATGACCCCAGCCGCATGTTCGGGACCTGTCAGACCAGAGTCGAGGTAGCGATGAGCACCTGCGTAGGTGATGTAACCCCCAACTGTGCCACCGACGACTGTTGTGATGGTGGCAAAGTTGAGCTGGTCCGGGACAACCGTCTGTTGCAGGGCCTCCCCCACGGGCGGCTGGGAGACCACGGCAACCACAACAGTCATACCAATCATTCCGATTCCCAGAATGACCAGGACAATGTCCATGACTCGTCCGGCCTTCTTGACCAAGAAGATCACGATGGCCAATCCACCGGTGAGCAATCCCCCAATTTTGGGGTCGAGGCCAAGCAGTGCATTCAAGCCAAGCCCACCGCCAGCAATGTTGCCGATGTTGAAGGCGAGGCCACCGATGACTACCAAGATCGCGATCAGATATCCAGAGAACGGAATGGCCTGATTGGCCAAGTCACCGGCCCGTCGACCCGATGATGTGATCATTCGCCAGATGTTCAGCTGAACGGCTATGTCGATCAGAACAGACGCCAGGATCGCAAACGCAAACGCAGCACCCATCGTTGCCGTGAATGTTGCCGTTTGCGTGATGAAGCCCGGTCCGATGGCTGAGGTGGCCATGAGGAAAATAGCGCCCACGACAGCACCACGTGAGACACGTTTTTTTAGATCCGAGGACCCCTGTCCGATCGCATCGTCGGAGAGCTTGTGACTGGACGTAGCCATGTTGAGACCCCTTCAGCCGAGAAGTGCCAGCAGATGTGATCCTCATCATAGAACACTTCAGGCCTGATTGTTCAACAATATTTGAGACCTTGCATGCCCACACCACGGGTCGACCAAGCAGCATCTGGCCCAGACAGGGACCGCGAGGCTGACCAGTAGAATCACGCCGTGACGCATCGTGATGCTCTGACCGACCACCTACGCCAAAAGATCATCAACGGCGAACTGCTACCGGGTTCGCGCCTGTCCGAGTCCGCGCTGGCCAACCAGATGGATGTCTCTAGGAACACTCTGCGGGAGACTTTTCGGGCTCTCACAGAGCAAGGACTCCTGGGACACGTTCCGTACCGAGGCGTGTCCGTAAAAGCTCCAACGGAGGCCGACGTCCTGGACATCTACCGTTGCCGACGAACAGTGGAGTGTTCTGTCATGGGGCAGGCTCACCCACAGCACCCTGCCGTGGAGCGGATGCTTTGCGCGGTCCAGGAAGCTGAATCGCATGTGACCGACAAGAATTGGTTGGGAATGGGCAGCGCGAACATGGCGTTCCACGAAGCGATCGTGGCTTTGTCTGACAGCCCCCGCCTGATCCGCATGTTCCGCAATGTCTCGGCAGAACTCCGCTTGGTCTTCCTCATGATCGAAGACCCAGGAGCACTTCATGAACCATTCGTGAAGAGCAACCGGGAGATCCTGGAAGCCTTGCTCAGCGATGGCCCCGAAGCCGGGGCAGATGCACTGGAGCAGTATCTGCTCGAGTCTGAACGCTGGGTACTCGGCGCCTACGGGCGCCGACGCATCGACTGAGGACCTCAGGTGGCCAGCCACCCCGTATGCCGCAGCACACACACCCAATTTCTGGCAGGTGCAAGACGTGTGCGCACGCGTGCTTTAATCTGGATCAACACCTGAAACTGGGGAAGGGTGTTCCTCAACCGTGAACTTCTCCAGCCTTTCGACGCACAGCCGCGCCCGATCCCTCAGGTCCTTGGCGGCTGCTGCCGCATCACGACGGACAGGGTAGGGGCTCGTTAGTACAGGAGCACCTGTGAACGCACTACCCACCGCCCCTTTCACAGCCTCGATTCCGCAGGTTCGCGCGGACGAGGCACAGGAGAAGCCCTCAGACGGTCTGCGCACCACCTACGCCGCCGTCATCTTTGACATGGACGGTGTGATCACCGATACCGCTGCCGTGCACGCCACCGCGTGGAAGCTGCTGTTCGACGCCGTTCTGGGCGATGACCGCCTGGAACCACTGACGGCTGGGTCCACCATTGACCGCAGTGAATTCGAGATCACCACCGACTACCGTGATTTTGTGGACGGTCGGCGTCGTGAAGACGGGATCCGTACGCTGCTGGCCTCCCGCGGTGCAGTGCTGCCGGAGGGCACGGACGACGACGCCCCCGGTGAGTGGACTGTTCAGGGCCAGGCCGCCCTGAAGAACACGTACTTCGGGGAAGCCCTGGAGGAGCAGGGTGTGCGCGTGTTCGACGGCACGGTCAAGCTGATCGAGCGTCTGCGTGAAGCCAAGGTCCCCGTGGGTCTGGTGACCGCGTCCCGCAACTCCGGAAACGTTTTGGAGCGGGCGGAACTGAGCCACCTGTTCGACCACATCGTGGACGGGGCCACGGCTGCCAAGCTGGGCCTGCCCGGCAAGCCCGCCCCGGACACGTTCCTGTTGTGTGCCCAGGAGCTGGGTGTGGATCCCGCTCAAGCGGTTGTGGTGGAGGACGCCGTGGCCGGCGTGGAAGCCGGTGTGGCCGGTGGATTCGGGCTGGTGGTGGGCATTGCCCGCCACGGTGACCGCCAGGCCCTCTACAACGGTGGCGCCCACATGGTGCTCAACGACGTTGCAGAGTTGGACCTGGGTGCTGCCCGCGAGGACTCTTGGAAGCTGATCTTTGACGGGTTCGACCCCGCCGTCCAGGCCCGCCGTGAGTCGCTGCTGACTTTGTCCAACGGCTACATGGGTGTCCGCGGCTCACACTCCGAGCGCTCCGCGGATGGCATCCACTACCCCGGCAACTACCTCTCCGGTGTGTTCAACCGCGTGGTGAGCCACATCAACGGGCGCGACATTGAACACGAGTCCATGGTCAACGCCCCCAACTGGACCCACCTGGACCTGCGGGTTTCCGGTGGCACCTGGTTGTCCGAGGGCGGGTTGGAGTACGCCCAGGAGCGCACCGAGCTGGATCTGCGCACCGGTGTGCTGACCCGCACCATGACCCTGACGGATCTTCACGGGGACGCCACGGAATCCGGCGAGCGCCCGCAGCTGCATGTGTGCCAGCGCCGCCTGGTTTCCCTGCGCCTGCGCCACCTGGGCGCCCAGGAAACCACCATCACGGCCCTGAACTTCAACGGCCGCATCCACGTGCGCACCGGCATTGACCCCGCCGTGACCAACGACGGCGTCAAGGAGTACAAGGAGCTCAACGCCCACCACCTGACCACGGTGGAGTCCACCACCCTGCCGGATGAGGCCGAGACCCTCATGGGTCTGGTGACCACCAACCAGTCCCAGATCCAGATCGCCACCGCCCAGCGCACGGTGGTCCACGGTGGTGCCGCCATTCGGGCACGCCGTGAGATCCGCCCCGGTGGCACCGAGTTCCGCCGCCACCAGATCGGTGTGCGCCAAGGCGAGCCCGTGGTGGTGGACACCACCACCGCAGTGGTCACCAGCCGCGATGCTGCCATCGGCTCGCCCCGTGACGGTGCGCTGTCCCAGTTGGACCGCAGCCCCCGCGGTTTCCAGGGCCTGCTGCCCGGTCACGAGTTGGCATGGCAGCGCCTGTGGGACCGTTACGACGTCGACCTGGAACCGGACGAGGCCCCCGAGGAGCTTCTGACCCAGCTGGCGCTGCGCACCCACGTGTTCCACACCGCGCAGACCCTGGCCCCCCACCTGTCCACCCGCGATGCCGGTGTGCCGGCACGTGGTCTGCACGGTGAGGGCTACCGCGGGCACATTTTCTGGGATGACGTCTACATCCTCCCCCTGATCTCCCTGCACGAACCCCACGTGACACGCTCCCTTTTGTCCTACCGGTGGCGCCGTTTGCCCATGGCCTACTACCGGGCACAGGAGTTCGGGCTGAAGGGTGCCGCGTTCCCGTGGCAGTCGGGTTCGGATGGCCGTGAGGAGACCCCGCCGGAGCTCTACAACCACCACTCACAGCGGTGGCTGCCGGACAACTCCTGGCGACAGTTCCACGTGGGTCTGGCCATTGCCTACAACGCGTGGCACTACTACGAGACCACCGGGGACATCGACTGGCTCTCCGGCCAGGGTGCCGAGCTGCTCATTGGCATCACTCGCCTGTTCGCCTCGCTCACGGAGTTCGACGAAGCCGATGGCCGCTACCACATCAACGGTGTGATGGGCCCGGACGAGTACCACGACGGCCCGCGCGGCCAGCACGGTGGAGGCCTGAAGGACAACGCCTACACCAACGTGTTGGCGGCATGGCTGTTCCGCCACTCTGCGCACATCTTCCACGACATGGTGGATCACCAACGAGAAGAGCTGATGGCCCGGTTCGGCGTGACGGAGGACGAACCCGCCCGTTGGCTGGAGATGTCCCAGAAGCTCTCCATCGCCTTCAACTCCGATGGCACGATTTCCCAGTACGACGGGTATGACGACCTGGACGAGCTGGACTGGGACTACTACAAGAAGAAGTACCGCAACATCGGCCGCCTGGATCTCCTGTTGGAGAACGAGGGCGACATGACCAACAACTACAAGCTGGCCAAGCAGGCCGACACCATCATGTTGGTCTACCTGTTGGGCCCGGAGGGCCTGATCGAGGAACTGGGTCGCATGGGCTACCAGATCGATCACGACGTGGTGGAACGCACGGTGGACTTCTACATCGCCCGCTCCTCCCACGGTTCTTCCCTGTCCAAGGTGGTCAACGCCGCCGTGCTGGCGTGGCTGGCACCGGACCGGTCCTGGGCCTCCTTCCAGGACGCCCTAGTGGTGGACATGGACGACACCCAGGGCGGCACCACCGGCGAAGGCATCCACATGGGTGCCATGGCCGGGTCCGTGGACGTGGTCACCCGTGCCTACGCCGGCATGCGTGTGCGCGGTGACTGGTTGGAGTTCAGCCCGCACCTGCCGCGGCAGCTGGATGCCGTGAACTTCACGGTGCTCTACCGCAGCCAGGTCATCCGCGTGTGCATCGATCACGAGGTCCTGGAACTGGAGGGCAGCTCCAAGCGGGCCGAACCCGTGACCATCCACATGCAGGGCGCCGAATACGTCCTGAAGGGTGGCCAGAAGATCGCGGTCTCCATCCGCAACCGCTGACCTCAGTCGGCAAGACCGTTTCACGACGACGACGCCCCGGTCATCCCCCTACGCCATCGAGCGGCGGGAGGACCGGGGCGTCGTCGTTGTTCTGTGCGGTGGGTGGAGACTCAGCGGTGGAGGTCGCGGTGCTGTGCAGAGAGTTCCAGATAGGTTGCGGCGTTGGCCGTGACCTTCTGCTGCTCCTGGTCCGTGAGTTCACGGCGAACCTTGGCGGGGATGCCTGCCACCAGTGAACCGGGTGGGATGATCGTGCCTTCCAGGACCACAGCACCTGCTGCCACCAGGGAGCCGGAACCCACCACGGCACCGTTGAGAACGGTTGCAGACATGCCGATCAACACGTTGTCCTCCACCGTGCAGCCGTGCAAGACCGCGGCATGCCCCACGGAGACTCCCGAGCCGATGGTGCAGGGAAACTCTGGATCCGAGTGGACGGTGCAGTTGTCCTGCAGATTGGAACCGGCACCCAGGCGAATGGGCGAGCGATCAGCTCTGAGAACCGTGCCGTAGAAGATCCCCGCGCCCTCCCCCACGTGGACATCGCCGATCACGGTGGCGTTGGGGGCCACAAAGGCATCCTGTGCAATCTGAGGGGACGTTGCGTCCCAGGCAGCAATCACGGGTTCCACGGTGCTCCTCCTTGAGCAATCAGGCAACGTCTGGGTCAGCCAACAGCAGCTATGGTGCGGGCGTACTCAACATAAGCCTCATGTGCGAATCCCGGAAGCAGTTGGGACTGCACCACCCAACCGTGAATGACGGACAGGACGGCTTGGGAGAACATGCCCACCCAGTCGGTGGCTTCCTGCTGGCTCAGACCCAGTTCAGCAACGGCCCAGGCTGCAAACTGGTCACTGATCAGGCTG
>NZ_JROX01000223.1:0-1296 GCF_000800955.1 Kocuria sp. ZOR0020 | reverse complement strand
AGCATATAAGGCAAGCTAAGGAGAAAGCACTTGAAGAACAACGAAGAGAAGCTATTAATCACGCTAGGGAGAGGGACAGGGAAAAATCAATTATTCAAAATGATACTGACTCACAAGATACGGATAATTCAAAAGCTGGACTTCAAATTGAAGAGCCTGCGCAACAGACTACAAGCTCGGTTATTGGAAGCGATTGGTCACAAGTTAGCCCAGAAATAGCTGCGAATTACATGTCAAGTAAGACAGGAGTAAGTGCTAGTAAATGGCTTGATGTGATTTATAAGGAGTCGAGCGGAAACCCTTATGTTGAAAATGAGTTATCATGCTGGGGACTATTACAGATAATGCAAAGCGTGCATGGGCAGGTATCTAATTTAAGTCCACAGGATTATTTAGACAAAGCAGTAAGTATATACCAAGGTTCAGGCGGTACAGCATGGGAAACGTGGTAAATATAAAACAGCTAGTAAATATATAATAAATTAAATAATAGAAAGTAGGTATATCATCTTTAAAATATGCTCAATTACAAAAGAAAACCTCACAATTAAGTGAGGTTCTTTTTTTAGTTTACTTTTCCGTACTCTGCTTCAAATTCGGCTTGGAACATAACAGTTTCTGGTAACTTGATTACTCCAAATTTACCTTGGAAACCTCCAAGCATACGTGTTGTTTTAATATGTCGTGCTGAAACTCCGTTACATACATACCAATTTTTAGTGTCTTTGCAATTAATTAGGAACATTTCGATTTCTCCACTTTCTGTTGTGTTATTGTTAGAGCCTCCAGTTTGTCCTGTAAGGCGTTTATTTAGTTCTGCGATAAAGTATGAGCGACAACTCTCTAAAGTGCCACCATGGACTTCTACTGACCGTCTAGGGCAACTTGTACTTGAAAGTTCTTGATGTAGCTTTACAGTATCACGATTAGGAATTAGTCCCCATTGTTTCATGTACTTAGCTACATCGTCCAGTACTGCTTGTTCATTTCTCAAGAATTGGTTTAAATCTCCCTCTGATTGGCACACTTCCCAACTGGCATAATTTGCATTACCATATGAGTTAGCGCAATGCCATGCCATATTAGAGAAGTCAGAAGCCTGTAAGCGGCCATCGTTTCCAATGTAAACATGAGCAAAACCATTTTCAGGGTTGTGCGTAGGTAGCCAATTATTGTAGAAACTAGCATTAGCACCATTTGAGCCTGCGTCATTGTGAATCACAACCCCAGTAGGATTATGCCCACGAACGCCAGCATTAGTTATATTCATTCTTTTTTATCCTCCGTTTGTTCTTC
>NZ_JROX01000222.1:0-2342 GCF_000800955.1 Kocuria sp. ZOR0020 | reverse complement strand
GACCATCTGAAGGTCGGTTCCCTGGGCACCGGCCTGGGCCAGGGCAACGGCGGCATAGGTGTCAGCCTGCGGGGAGAGTTCGGCAACGACGCGCCGCAAGTGCCGGACAACTTCCACCAACGTGGTGCCGTCCTGCGCCGCTTTGGTTTCATCCAGACCGACGTAGAGCACGAATCCGCGAGCCTCATTGCCCGGGGCCTGGACGGGAGCTTCATGGGGGGCGAGCCGACGGTCTGTCTGCACATCCCCTGGTGCACCGTTGACCATGGAGCGCATGGCAGGTCCTGTATGGGGACGTTGCCCGGACGCCAGGCCCTCCCCCATGGCGGCTTGGTGCCGCACAGCTGCGGCACGGTTTCGCTGCGAGATGTGGACGTAGCCGGATGCACCCGCCATTACTGCTCCTCAAATTTGTGACCCCATCAGGGGTCCACCACAGGCAGCCCAAAGTTGGGCCGATACCCAGTTGCTGCAGGGCGCACGCGCAGGCTGTCCCATCTCTCCCACAAGCAAGACGTTCCGAACGACGCCGAAACCTGAACGCTCACTGAATGCAGCACAACCATCTTCATGCTTTACCCCCAGAAAGAGCAAGTAACAATTAGGTGATCGTCTCATATTCTGAGATACGGCAACGGCAAATTGGGGACAAGTCGGAAATCGCCACCTTTGTGGAGTTAATGAGTCGCGCGGTATCGCCTATTTGGGCGCATGTACGGCGTTTTCTCCAGGCTCGCACCCCATCACGATTGGGTAGCAAAACCATGACTGCCGGTCAATGAGTTGCACAATAAATCATGCTTGTCTCACTATCTGAGATACGTATGAGTAGCTTTTCATACTCACCCGCAGACAATCCAGCACACGCTGTGCACCACCAGCTGTTGCTGGACAACACAGAACAGGACCCCTGCTCCGGGATCTTCCGGAACAGGGGTCCTGTTCAACATCAGGGCACGGTCACCCCTGTCTCAGGTCAGTCGACAACCCCATACAGGCGGTCACCGGCATCACCCAGGCCCGGAATGATGTAGGCACGGTCATCAAGCTTCTGGTCAACTGCGGCAAGCACCACGTGAACGTCGTCGTCATCGAGCTTGGACTTCAAGGCCTCCAGGCCCTCCGGGGCCGCCAGAAGGCACAGGCAGGTGATCTGGGCTGCGCCGCGCTTGCGGAGGAACTTGATGGCCTCCACCAAGGTGCCGCCGGTGGCCAGCATGGGATCAAGCACAAACACCTGACGGCCACTGAGGTCATCGGGCAGGCGCTCGGCGTAGGTGACGATGTCCAGGGTTTCCTCGTTACGGGCCATGCCCAGGAAGCCGACCTCTGCGGTGGGCACCAAACGGGTCATGCCCTCCAACATGCCAAGACCCGCACGCAGGATGGGGACCACCAACGGACGCGGAGAGCTCAGAGCGGTACCGGTGGCGGTGGCCACCGGAGTGGTCACCTCAACAGGCTCCACACGAACTTCACGGGTGGCCTCGTAGGCAATGAGGGTCACCAGCTCCTCCACCAACTGGCGAAAAACCGGCGACGGAGTGTTCCGGTCCCTGAGAACCGTGAGTTTGTGGGCAACCAAGGGGTGATCCAGGACTGTGACGCGCATGCCGCAAAATTATCAGAGGCAGACCTTGACTGCCCTCCCCGCACACCTGCACCAGGAAGCCCGCCCCGTGAGTCCTCATCACCAGCCCCACTCCACCCAGCACCACGCGTGGATGCGCTCCGCCCTGGACCTGGCCCCCACTGCACTGGCCACCGGAGACGTACCCATTGCTGCGCTGGTCATTCACGACGACGGCGCCGTGGTGGGCCGAGGCGTCAACCGCAGGGAAGCCGACGGTGACCCCACCGCGCACGCCGAACTCCTGGCGTTGCGGGAGGCTGCCCAGACCCTGGGGCGATGGCGCCTGGAGGACTGCACGCTGGTGGTCACCCTGGAACCGTGTGCCATGTGCGCAGGTGCCAGTGTGTTGGCCAGGATTCCGCGGGTGGTGCTGGGCGCCTGGGACCCCAAGGCCGGTGCGTGTGGATCCGTGATGGACGTGGTCCGCAACCCTGCGCTGAATCACTGGACGGAGGTGCACGGGGACGTCCTGGCCGAGGAATGTGGGGAGCTGATCCGAGAGTTCTTTCGCGGGCACCGAGACCGCTGAGCCTGTGCAGATGCGCACTTGCAGAAATTTTGAAGCCCGTATGCCCCTCCGCTACGATTCTCGGGCTGGTGACGTGTCCGAGCGGCCGAAGGTGCATCACTCGAAATGATGTTTGGTGTAAAAGCCAACGAGGGTTCAAATCCCTCCGTCACCGCCAGTCACAAAGGCCCCTGCAGCCCC
>NZ_JROX01000221.1:0-22608 GCF_000800955.1 Kocuria sp. ZOR0020 | reverse complement strand
CACGATTCACATCCAGTGAAACGCGGGCCCGCCGTGACTCTTTGCACCGGTGACAACCGACCCGGTGCGTCAGGAAGCGCGTGGCACCCATCCTGGCGTACGTACCCGCCGCCGCCACGGTGTTCCGGTGCGCGGTCCCACGAACTCTGCTTCAGCTCCTGCTCGGGCCAAGTGGTCCTGGGCCACATCCCCCAAGCGCTGCGCCATCAGGGCAAACGTGATGGCCTGGACGGCATCCTCTGCGCCCACGGCCACACGGTCCCACCAGGCAGTGGGTGCCGTGTCCTGCGCAGCCTGGTCTTCTGCAGGTTCCATCTGACCGGTGCTCTCACCGGTCGGCACCACGCCATGGGTGTGCAGCACAGCAAAGGACCTCAACCCACAGCGCAATGGAGACTCCAGAGCCGCAAACCCCTGCCCCAATGCGTCACTGATTTCCCACGCAGCCCCCACACTGACCACCGCCGGGCCCACCACCACGGCGAGGCTTGCCGCCGGGTCCTGCATGATCACCTGCGCCACGATCTCCTCGGCCGCCCACGCACAGCCGAGGTTCCAGAGGTCAAGAACGGTGCCCTGGCGCAGGTACAGGGTGGAGGTGTCGGCGTCGAACTCATAGGGCGCATCCCTGCCCGTCCGAGCCGCGGTGCCGGCTGACCCCGTGGCAGACATTCCGACGACGTGATCCACCAGGCCACCGCTGAGGCGCGTGGCTTCCTGGGCATGAAGAAGGATGGCGCACAGCACCGGGGAGACGTCCATGGTGACGTCGTCGTGAGCGGCAAAAGCGTTGAGCAGCGCGATCTCGGAATCCACGCGGTCCCGGTCGACTGCCGTGGAGAGTTGTTCCAGGACGTCGTCCGCCACGCTGCAGGCAATCAGACGAGTCAGGGATTCCGTGGCATGCACTGCGCGGGTGGCGTTGAGCAACCGGCTGGTGCGGCGAACCGCGGGGATGGTCATGGTGGGGTCCTCTGGAGGGGGGTGAGGATGAGCGGATCGTGAACTGCGGGCGGTGAGCCGAATCAGAGGCACCTCCCGATCGATCCCCTGAAGCTCAACGTCTAGACACTTTGTCAGCCCAGAAGATACCGAACTTGGAACTTCCTGGGAACCCCAGCCTGACACAAGCGCGTGTGATGTAACCAACTCGTAGGTATACGCGCCATCCTACGTGCTGACCTGCAACAATAAGTCACACTGATACCTATACGTATGAATCCACCTGTACGTGACTGCATGTGAGTACCCATGTCGCGGCGGCGCTACGCCATCGAATGCGCGTGGATGACAAAGCGGGTGGGGTCAAAGGACCCCACCCGCTTGCGTCACACAGGCAATTCCCAGTTGGACTCAGCTGTCCCCGGACGCCTTGTCCCCCGTCAACTCACCGGCAGATTCATCCTTCTTGGACCGGCGACCACGGCCTTTCTTGCCGCCCTTGTCATCCTCAAACTTAGGAGCGCGGTCAATCTCTGCTAACACCGGCGGGAAGGATGAACCCAACTCACCGAAGGCCTCATGGGTGGACTTGACCACAGTGCGGGCCAGTGCGTAGTTGGCACCTCCGCCAACAATGGCACCCAGACCGAATGGGAGCGCACGTCCGATGAATGCCCCGGACTGACGCTTGAGGAAACGCTTGATGAACATGTTGCGCAGCGTTCGGGTCACGGTGGTGCCCTGGGCGGAACCGGAACCCAGCATCAGGCCCCAGTTGCTGTTGGCCATGCCTGCCTTGCTACCCTTGGCCAGAACCTGGCCCATGAGCGCCTCACCGTCTTCACCCAGCATCAGGGCCATGACCATGGCGCGAGTCTTGTCCGGATCCTCCGTGGAGACACCGTGCAGCTCTGCAATGGACTGGGCGTAGAGAGCTGTCATCTCCAGGTAGGCACCCACGGAGGCTGCTGACACACCCAGTGAGGCCACGGTGCCGATTCCCGGAACCATGGCAACACCGCCAGTGGCACCACCGCCTGCCGTCACGGCACGGACGTACTGCTTCTCCAGACGCTTGGCGATCTGGGCGGGGGTGTCATTGGGATGCTGACGCCGCTGGCGCTTGACCCAGTGCAGCACCACGGGTCGCTGGACGCGCAGGGTTGTCTCCAGGAAGTTGGCGGTCGCCTGCGTGGGCTTGCCTGAATCGTCGAATGCATTCTTGATGGGGTTGAAAACCACGTGAGGACTCCTCCACTTGAGGTGACCGGCTCAGCCACCACGTCTATGACCTTAGCCCGGTCACGGTGCTCGTCATTGAACTCCACGCTATTTCACCAGTCATCAGCACACTGCCGGGTTCGCCTCCAGCGGACTGTCTGGTGAACAGAATGCTCCCCTCTGTCCTAGCATCAATTCATACCCGACCACAGCTGAGCTTGAGGAGTTCTCCTGCCTTCATCACCTGATTCCTCGATCCCTCAACGGTTTCTCAAGGACCTGGATGCTGTGGCCACCGTGGAGTACGACTCCACCACTCGCGGTTGGATCCTGAGCATCGGCGGGACCGAACAGTCCCACGTGGATCTGGAGGACCCGCACCGGGTCTTCTACGAATACCTGCAGCGTGTGGCCAACGTGGTGGATGTGGTCAAGGACCCGGGGGTCCCGGTGCAAGCCGTTCATCTGGGCGGCGGTGCCATGACGCTACCCAGGTACATGACCGCCACCAGACCAGGCTCACGGCAGATCGTGGTGGAGCTGGCCCGGGAACTCCCAGATTTTGTGACCACGCATCTCCCGTTGCCGCCGGAAGCGCAGATCCAGGTGCTGACCGGGGACGCCCGTGAGTCCCTTCCCCGTCTGCGGGAGGTTGGCGCAACACCGGTGGATGTGGTGGTCCTGGACGTCTTTGCAGGCGACGGCGCACCGCAACACTTACGGGAGCGCTCCTTCTACCGGGAGATTCGCGAGGTCATGACACCGCACGGGATCTTGTTGGTCAACGTGGGCGATGATCCCGGACTGGCATTCTTTCGCGAGCAAGCCCGCGCACTGAGTGTGGCCGAGGACAGGGGCTCGCAGCCGGTGTTCCAGGACGTGTGGTGCTTGACGGAGGCCACTATGACCTCCGGCCGCCACGCAGGCAACCTGATCTTGGTGGCATCCAGCCAACCACTACCGGGGTGGTGGAAGGAACACCGGATGGCGGCAGGCCCCCATCCGGCAGCCGTGCTGGACGGATGGGACCTGAGCCAATGGCTCGCTGAGCACCAGAGGTGAACTGTCACCCGGTGGTGAAGGTGTTCAGGTCCCCACGGGCATCTTCGTAATGAGCATCAACCGTGAACACGGCTCCGGGTGCATCTGATCCCTGAATGCTGCGCAGAAGGTCACGGACTGCCCACCTGGGGCCTTCCGCCACCACGCGGACTGAACCGTCCGATTCATTCACGGCGGATCCGTTGAGACCGAGCTTCTCCGCTTGTTTCCATGTCCAGTACCGGAAGCCCACGCCCTGGACGGTGCCTTGCACCACTGCTGTCACGCGGAGGGGTTGTTCGGTGTCCAAGGTCTGCTCCTGTTGGTTCTGGGATTCACTGCCCATGTCCTGGGACCTGTTGGCCTTTGCCCCGGGCTTGAAGCCCAAGAAGTTCTGGCCAGGATGCTGCAACGGGGCCGGGCGCTGCTTGCGTCCCGTCAGCCGTGACAACCACCCGAGTGGCCCGCCTCCGGACTGAGATGGGTGTTGTGACATGTTCTGACCTCGATCTTTTGACGAACGCGGGTCAATTCCCCGGCGTGGGTTCAGCCGTTCCGCCTGCCGGAGTGGCGGCATCTGAGCCCGCAGAGTCCGTGGCGTCTGCGAAGGCGCCCGCCAAGTCATCGGCCGTGCGCACGTTCCCCAAGTCCACTTGCTGATCCGCCACCACAAAACTCGGAGTTCCCGGCAGATCCAGTTCACCGGCCTGCTGGGAGTGAGCATCCACGATCTGTGCCACTGCACCCGAGCTGTAGTCCCCGGTGAACTGGTCCACGTCCAGGCCCAGATCCTCGGCTGTGGTCACAAAATAGTCGTCCAGTTCCCCGCCGCTGAGCTGCCTCCAGTCCTCAGCGTTTTCATACAGGTGTGAGGCGTAATCGTGGGCCTGGTCCTGCATGGCCGCAGCCTCCACGGCACGCGCGGCGGGAACCGCGTTGTCATGGATGGGTAGCGGGTAGTTCTTGACCATCACCGTGACGGTGCCGTCCAGGGACTCGGCAGCCTGTTCCACCAGCGGATGCGCCGACTGGCACGCGGGGCATTCGTAGTCCGTGTACATGGTGACCACCGGAAGGTCATCCACGGTGTTCAGCGCATATCCGGAGTTGATGGCTTGATCCACGTACACTTGGTCCTTGGAGGCGCCGTCGCCGCCTGCCTGTGGATCCACCGCCCCAGGTTGCTCGGTGGCGCCGACAGTCTGCTCCGCAGCACTCTGCGTGGCAGCGGCATCTCCCGAACCATCGGTCCCGTTTCCACCGCAAGCGGTCAGCAACAACACCGAGGCACCAAGCAGTGCAGCAGCACTTCTGGCATGGCGACCTGGAATCCGCAGTGCGGGGATGCTGGGCATGGGACGTCCTTTCGAGTGCGTGACCAATCACGGTGGGGCCCGCCAAGCGGCGGCCCCCACCAGCAGTCAACCATGTGAGCGCTGCCAGCACCGGGGTGGTTGCCGTCCGTGGCTCGGCCTCAGTGCCGATCGTGACAGCGGGGCGGCCCCCGCCTGCGCGGCGTCGTGCAGGTCAGTCGGCGGTCAAACGCACCAGTTCACGGTTGAAAGCCTCAAGGTCACCGGGGTTGCGGGAGGTCACCAGGTTGCCGTCCACCACAACTTCACGATCCACCCATTCAGCACCCGCATTGCGCAAGTCCGTGGCCACGGAGGTGTAGGAAGTCATGGTCCGGCCGTTGACCAGGCCGGCTTCAATCAGGATCCAGGGAGCGTGGCAGATGGCGGCAACGGGCTTCTGGGCGGCATCGAACTCCTTGACCAGCCGTAGAGCTTCCTGATCCAGGCGCATGGTGTCCGCGTTCAGCGTGCCACCGGGCAGCACCAGGGCGTCAAAATCGGCGGCCTCAACGGTCTCCAAGGCTTCGTCGACGTCGTATTTTCCGGAATGTTCCCAGTCACCCTGCATGGCGGTGATCTGACCTTTTTCCGTGGAGAGCAGCACGGGCGTTCCACCGGATTGGCGAACGGCGGCCCACGGTTCCGTCAACTCCGGTTCCTCCACACCATTGGTGGCGATGAAGGCGATCTTCTTACCGTTCAGGGAGGTCATGGCATTCACGTCCTAGTCGTCGTAGACATCAGGCCTCTGGAACATGGGGTGCGCAGTCGGCACCCTCCACCAGAAATGGCCAGCTTGCTTCATGTTCTCACCCCAGAACCAGATCCGCAGCTGTGTCCGCCGTCCAAGAACCACCTTGCGCCGCACCAGGTGGGTGGATCACACTTTCTGCTTGGTGTGCCCCGGGTCCTCACCGGGCAGCAACCGCGATCCACTGCTCGAGCCCTAGGAGTTCCATCCGTGGCACCAATGATTCCCCTGCAGATCGGCCTGACGGTCGTCGGCCTCCTGGTTGTGGTTCTGGGAGCCGTGATCGGTGACGGACTGCTGCTGTTGATCGGTGGCCTGATGACCGCCGTGGCCGTGACAGGCCTGGGCATAGCCCTGCGAGCGCGTGCTCGACAATCCCAACACACCCGGTGAGCGCCCGCGTTCAGACCGCGTTCTGGGGAGGCAGACCCACCACGGTTTCCTCCACCCGCAGGCCCCGCAAACCTGCCACTCGTTCCAGGTCCTGGCGGATCTGATCCGCATTCGGTTCCGAACCGGGGGTGCTGGGCTCGATCTCCACCTGCAGCACCTCCGCCTCCCGCGGATCGGTCACGATCTTGGCACTGACCGTCTGCACACCATCGGCCTGGCTGAGTTCTTGCAGATCCTCCACCAACACTCCACTCAAGCTGCGCTGTTGATCCTCCGTGTAGGTCAACGTCAGGTTGTTGTGCTGGACCACCACCTGATCCACGCGCGTGGGGGTCATGGCAGGTGTCTGGACGGACTGTGAGCTCTCCAAGGCGGACTGAACCTGCTGGACAGCGGCATCTTGCGACGGGTCCGCCTCAAGATAGGTGGTCAGCCTCAGATGTTCGCCCACCTCCACCGCCCACCGCTCGCCCACACCGGCTTCCCTGAGTTGGTCCAACGCCTGGATGCCAGCCCCCGTGAGGGTGATGGACTGATCGGAAACCAGCCCCTGGCTCGGCCCCGTCACGTGGCTGCCATCGGAGAGGTAGATGGTGATCTCCCCCAGAGAGATGCCCTGAGCGGCCAGACCCTGTTGTTCGGAAGCGGTGACCGCCGCCTGCCTCACCGAACGAATGTTCTCTTCACTGCTTTCAGCGCTCATCACCACACCGATGTCAGCAGAGCCCGTCCGCCCGGCCTCCGAATCCGTGTAGGTGCCCATCACAGAGGCGGAGGTGACGCCGTTGATCTTGCACAGCACCTCTTCCACGCCCGGAACGTACACGGGGACGTCGTCGTCGCCGGCTATGGGGTCCGGCCTGACCAAGCCGTCGCCCTCAGCGTTGGGACGCGGTTGGTCACAAGCTGCGCTGTAACCCCAGGCAGGAAGCTGCACACCCTGCGCCACCACAGGTTCCGGTGTTTCGCGGTTGGGTGGAGCAGCAATTTCCTCCGTTGACGCATTGTGCTCAGCGCTGTCCTGGCAACCGCTCAACATCAAGGGAACCACCACCAACGTGCCGACGGTCAACCACCGACCTGCCGATGCCACGTGCCGGGCCGAGTGCGAGTTCATGCGTGGATCCTGACGTCTGGGCGCGGTTGCCCGTGGGCGTGGAACGCAGGCACCCTCAGGTGCGCTGCAACCCTCAGGATAGTGGGAGCAAACCCGCGGACAGATCAGCGCCCGCCCTGTTGGGCCGCCAACAGGGACAGGAAGTGGTGGCGCATCCGCTGCCGGTCAGCTTCCCGGCCCGTGATCAGGCGGAAGGCGTCCACGGCCTGCCCAACGGCCATGGCACCACCGTCCAGCACCGGGCGCCCCAGGGAGCGTGCGTGGCGAATCAAGGGGGTGTCCACGGGCAGGTAGATCACGTCTGCCACCCAGTGCTGGGCGGTGACCAGACCAAGATTGATGGGAGCACCCGGATGATGGTGCATCCCGATGGGAGTGCAGTTGACCACCCCGTTGGCCTGGGCCACGTGGGAGGCCAGATCTTCCTGCCCCACTGCCTCGATGACTGCATCCGGGAAGTAACGGCTCAGGGCAGCGGCGCGCTCCTGCGCCCGCTCCTGGTCCAGATCGAGCAAACTGAGGTGTTCCACCGCCGAATCCAACAGGGCGTAGGCAACCGCAGATCCTGCCCCACCGGTGCCCAACTGCACCACACGGCCTTTGGGCACCTCCGGGAGCTCAGCAGCCAGCGCTGCGGAGAATCCGGTCTGGTCCGTGTTGTGCCCCACGAACTTGCCATCCCTGATGAGCACGGTGTTCACCGCCTGCAACGCCTGAGCACGTTCGGAGACATGATCCAAGTGCTGCAACACCGTTTGTTTGCACGGGTGGGTGATGTTGAAGGCGTTGAATCCCAGGTCCCGTCCGGCCCGCAGCAACTCCCCGACGTCCTCGCCGGGGCGCCCGAGCACAGTGAGGTCCACAGGACGGTAGATGTACGGCAGGCCCTGGGCGGCAGCCTCTGCCTCGTGCATGGGCGGGGTCAGACTCTGGGTGATGCCATCACCGATCAGACCGACCAGATAGGACTTGTGAACTGCGCTCATGGCACCTGGACCTCGCATCGTGTCAGACAGTTCCTGCAGGCAGACCCACACGTTATGACGCCGGTCACGCCATCACCCCAGTTGTTGCAGGCTGTTCGCATTGATCCCGCCGCACGACCCTCGGACGCGGGTCAGATCAGCCGTTGAGCCCCACTGCATAAACCGTGCCCTGCCCGCTGGCCTTCACGGATGAGCCGTCAGTACGGCACCAGACGGAGTGCCCAGCGGTGAGGTGGTGGCTGAGCCCGTCCACCTCCAAGGTCAATTCCCCGTCCGTGCACAGAACCACGCAGGTGTTGCCCGGCAAATCGCGGTCCTGGCCACCGGCGACGACGGCGCAGACAAGGCTCAGGCGATCGTCCCACAACGGGTAGTGGCGCAGACCATTCGCCCCGGCAGGAGCATCGATGGGATCGGCGTCCTCCTGCTCTGGATTGACGATGGCCAGCAGTTCCGGGACGTCAATGTGCTTGGGCGTCAGTCCGGCACGCAACACGTTGTCCGAACAAGCCATGAGTTCCACGGCGGTGCCACGCAGGTAGGCGTGCAGTTGACCGGCCGGGGTGAAAATGGCCTGTCCCGGCTCCAGGACCACGTGGTTCATGCACAGCGCCACCAAGAGTCCGCGATCCCCCGGGTGCCGCCCGGAGATGTAGCGCAGCAGTGCGCCCAGTTCGTCATGGGTGGGCAGGCGATCAACGGCGTGCATCAGATCCGCCAGGGCCACCTGGGCTTGGTCATCAGGAAGCTGCAGCACCTCTGGCAGCACAGGCCGCCCGGTTGCCAGAATCTCGCGCAGCCACTGCTGATCCAGCGCCTCGGCCAGGACGGCCAACTCGGCGTTGCTGCGCACACCGCTGAGAGTTTCCACCCGGGTCACTGCCACGCCGATCTCCGGCTTGGGCTGGCGATCCTTGTAATTGCGTGTGGAGGCGGAAAGCTCGACTCCCGCGGCTTCCTCCCGCTGCCACCCTTCCTCGGCCTGCTCGGGCGAAGGGTGGACCTGAATGGACAGAGGAGCGTCAATGGCCAGGATCTTGAGCAGGAAGGGGAGATCGCCGTCGCTCTGCAGGGCTGAGGTCAGCGAACCCAGGAGGCGGGCGGGGTCCTCCTGCAACAACTCGATGACCGTGACCTCCCGGCCGTCAACGCTCACCACGGACGGTCCGGACGGGTGCGAACCCACCCAGAGTTCGGCCTCAGGTGTTGCTGACGGCACCTCCCGGGACTGCATGCATGCCAGCACGGATCGTGAACCCCACGCATAGTCCTGGATCGGGTCAGTGGTCGCAAAAAACTCAGCCATGGGCCCATGGAAGCACAACCACCTGCGGGCATCCTGGTGTGGCACGTCCTGCGGGAGGGATTGCTACCAGACTCACACCCACGGGCACCCCCTTGTCCCCCGATGTGAGTCCACTGCCGGTGCCACGGACAGGACTGTGGCGCGCAACCAACGGGCACAGCAACGGATCACCAGTCACCGTGAACTAAGGTTCGAACTATGACAATTGAGCTTTCCGAGTCATTCAAGGCATACGACGTCCGCGGGATCGTGGGCCAGAGCATCACCGCCGAAACCGTGTGCGCCACGGGTGCCGCATTCGTGGACGTTCTGGGCCTGGCAGGTTCCACTGTTCTGGTGGGAGGGGACATGCGCCCGTCCTCCCCCGAATTCATTGACGCTTTTGCAGAAGGCGCCACAGCCCGCGGGGCCGACGTCGTGAAGATCGGGCTGATCTCCACGGACGAGCTGTATTTTGCCTGCGGTGTGATGGATGCAGCTGGGGTGACCTTCACCGCCAGCCACAACCCAGCCGCCTACAACGGCATGAAGATGTCCAAGGCCGGTGCCGTGCCTGTGTCCTCGGAGACCGGTCTCTACGAGATCCGCGATCGCGCCCAGGCTTACCTTGCCGAGGGCGTCGAGTCCGTGGAGAACCCGGGGTCCGTCACGGAGCGTGACGTGCTCAAGGACTACGCCGAGTTCCTGCGTGGGCTGGTGGACCTCTCCGCCATCCGCCCCCTGAAGGTGGTTGTGGACGCCGGCAACGGCATGGGCGGCAAGACCACCCCCGCCGTGCTGGGCGACACCGTTTTGACCGGACTGCCCCTGGAGATCGTGCCCCTGTACTTCGAGCTCGACGGCACTTTCCCCAACCACCCGGCCAACCCGCTGGAGCCGGAGAACCTGGTGGACCTGCAGAAGGCCGTGGTTGAGCACGGCGCGGACATCGGCTTGGCATTCGACGGCGACGCCGACCGCTGCTTTGTGATCGACAACAACGGTGACCCGGTCACCCCCTCTGCCATTACCGCTCTGGTGGCCGAGCGCGAGATCGCCCGGGCCCAGGCCGACGGCGAGCAGGAACCCGTGGTCATTTACAACCTGATCACCTCCAAGGCAGTTCCTGAGCTGGTGACTGCTCGCGGTGGGCGCCCGGTCAAGACCCGCGTGGGCCACTCCTTCATCAAGGCCGTCATGGCGTCTGAGGGTGGCGTTTTCGGCGGTGAACACTCGGCGCACTACTACTTCCGGGACTTCTTCAACGCAGACACCGGCATGCTGGCCGCCATGCACGTCCTGGCCGCCCTGGGTGAGCAGGAGGGCCCGCTCAGCGAACTCATGGACAGCTACTCGCCCTACGTCGCCTCCGGTGAGATCAACTCGGAGATCGAGGACAAGAAGGCCGCTGTGGACCGCGTGCGTGAGGCCTACGCGGGCCAGGACGTCTCCGTTGAGGACTCCGACGGCACCACCTTCACCTCCGGGTCCCAGAACTGGTGGTTCAACCTTCGCCCGTCCAACACGGAGCCCTTCCTGCGCCTGAACGTGGAAGCTGCGGATCAGGCCACCATGGAGCAGGTTCGGGACAACGTGCTGAGCATCATTCGCGCGTGATCCCCTGATCCCGGCGGGGCTGGACACCACATGGTGTCGACGGCACCAACCGTCCGCTCTTGAGCGGACAGTTGGTGCCGTTGGCACACAATTACCCCGCAACTCCTCCACAATTCATATTGGATCGCATGGTGCTGGGTGCCGAAGAGGTGCGCCAGAACTCCTGCATCTGCATGACCTAGAGTTTCAACGTCAAGGGCGAAAACCACACCATGTCTCAGCTGGACAGCTCGATCCAGGAACTTCTGACCATCGACGGCGCCACCGGTGCAGCAATCGTCGACATCTCCAGCGGCATGGCCCTGGCATCCGGTGGCAACCCGGGATTCGACCTCAACGTGGCTGCAGCCGGCAACTCCAACGTGGTCCGCGCAAAGCTGCGCACCATGCAGGAAATCGATCTCCAGGGTGAGATCGAGGACATCATGATCACTCTGGGCAACCAGTATCACCTGATCAACGTTCTGAACACGGAGGCAACCTCCGGGTTGTTCGTCTACCTGGTGCTGGATCGCAAGAGCTCCAACCTGGCCCTGGCCCGCCACAAGCTCACCGGCGTGGCCCGCAAGATCAGCCTGTGATCTGAATCCAGTCACACCATCAGTTGAGGCCCGGTTCCATGTGGAACCGGGCCTCAACTGATGGGTCAGCGGGGACTGTCGATCACCAGGCATCCCCCAGTGCCGCACTCATCAAGGTGTCCTCCGTGGCGTGTTCATTGTGCTGATGCGCCACGATCCGCCCGTCGCGCATGACCAGAATCCGATGGCACCACTGCAGCAGTTCCGTCATCTCGGATGACATCAACAACACCGCTGTGCCACGGTCCGTGAGTTCCCGCAGCATGTCGTACACATCCCCCTTGGACCCGATGTCGATCCCCCGCGTGGGGTGGTTCAGGATCAAGATGTCGCACTCACTGCGCATCCACCGGGCCAATGCGATCTTCTGCTGGTCTCCGCCGGAGAGATCCCCCACCTGCGACTGGATGTCATGGGTCTGGATCCGCAGGGTTTTCACCTGGGCGGCCACATCACGCAACGCGGAGATTTCCCGGACAAACCCTGCTTGGGGATCGTAGTTCTCCTTCATCAATCGACGCGCAACGGAGATCTCCAGGGCGGCTTCCAGTTCGTCGTCGGTGTCGGAGAGGTATCCGATGCCCAGGTTCACGGCGTCATCCGCGGAGTCGATGGTGACGTCCTGGCCCTTGACCTGCAGAGTACGGAACTGCGCCGAACCTGCACCCACCAAGGCGGAGACCAGCTCGCTCATGCCCGCGCGTCGCAGCCCGGTCAGCCCCAGGACTTCACCGCGGTGCAACTCGAAAGAGACGTCAGAAAGCCCGCGGGAGGTGGAGGCACCCTCCACCCGCAACACTTCCTCCTGGGGGCCTTCCACCGCGCCGGGGCGAGACGGCTGGGCAATCCGGCGTTCAAACATCGAGTAGACGATGTCATCCACCTTGACCTCACGCGGGGTGAATTCATCCTTGATCTGCCCCTCCCGCATGACCAGGATCCGGTCGGCCAGGGAACGAACCTCATCAATGCGGTGCGTGATGTAAATGATGCCGGCACCTTGACGGACCAAGCCGCGCAGCACGGAATGGACCAGGGCCACTTCCTGGTCGTTGAAGGAGGCAGCCACCTCATCCAGGAGCATGAGTTGCGGGTTCTGGAATTGAAGGCGCAACACCCCCACAATGGCCTGCTCGGCGCGCATGAGTTCATGCACAGGAGTTTCGGGATCCATCTGCACGCCCGAATCGGCCAAAATTTCCCGTGCCCTCTGAAGTGCGGCCTCAGAGTCATCCGGGGCACCCAGGTCAAAGGCTGCAATGGCTTGAACCACGGTCGAGTCCTGGTCCAGGCCAAAGCGCTGGTGCACGGCACCCACTCCGCGACGACGGGCGTCGTCGTCACCGGTGGGCCGATACGGCTCCCCGCCCAGCAGAATCTCACCACTGTTGGGCTGGGTGGCCCCCGCCAGAACGGAGATCAGGGTGGATTTACCGGCACCATTGCCACCCACCAGACCAACAATCTCCCCCTGGGACACCGTCAGGTCCACGCCCTTGAGCACCCGGACCTGACCATGGTTCTTGACCAGACCGCGTACGGACAACAGTTCATTCACCGGTTGTTCTCCCCCGAAAACTTGATGGGCGGCTACTGACGCCCCATGCCCTGAGATATGGCGGAGGACCCTGCCGACGCCAGAAAACACTGTACCCCGCAACCGAATTCACCTCGGCTACGGGGTACAGAAAGGCCCACTGGGGTACAGAAATGCCTACACGGGCTGTTGCGGATTACTTGCTCAAACGATCCTTCAAACCCGCAGCCTGCTCGGTGAGGACTTCCGGAACGTCTCCGAGCTTGGCAAACCAGTCCTCGATGCCGGGCAGTTCTTCCAACCACTCCTCAGCATCGACGGCCAGGGCGGCCTGGATCTCCTCCGGGGTGATCTCCAGGCCCTCCAGTTTCAGGTCCTCAGGGTTGGGCACAACTCCCACAGCGGTCTCCACGCCTCCGGCAGTGCCGTCCACACGGCGGCAGATCCACTCGACCACGCGGCTGTTCTCCCCGAAACCGGGCCATGCAAAGCCGCCGTCCGGCGTGCGGCGGAACCAGTTGACATAGAAGACCTTGGGCATGTTCTCCGCGCCGTGATTCTCCCCCAGGTCCAGCCAGTGCTGAAGGTACTCATTGGCGTTGTAACCGATGAACGGGAGCATGGCCATGGGATCGCGGCGGACCACGCCCACAGCTCCCTTGGCGGCAGCGGTGGTTTCTGAGGACAACGTGGCCCCCTGGAAGACACCGTGCTCCCATCCGAAGGACTCCGAGACCAGCGGCACGGTGGTCTTGCGGCGACCACCGAAGACGATGGCGGACAAGGGCACACCGTTGGGGTCGTCGTATTCGGCAGCCAGGATCTCCGCCTGCTTGATGGGCGTGCAGAACCGGGAGTTGGGGTGAGCTGCAGGGCGCCCGGAGTCCGGGGTCCAGTCATTGCCCTTCCAGTCCGTGAGGTGTTCGGGCACGTCATCTGTCATGCCTTCCCACCACACACCGCCGTCATCAGTGAGAGCCACGTTGGTGAAAATGGTATTGCCGGCGGCAATGGCCTTCATGGCGTTGGGGTTGGTGGACCATCCCGTCCCGGGAGCCACACCGAACAGACCGGCCTCAGGGTTGGTCACGTAGGCCTGGTCCCCGCGGAAGCGAATCCAGGAGATGTCGTCCCCCACCATCTCTGCCTTCCACCCCGGGACGGTGGGCTCGATCATGGCAAAGTTGGTCTTGCCGCAGGCAGACGGGAAGGCTGCGGCAATGTACTTGGTGGCGTTGTCCGGATCCGTCACCTTGAGGATGAGCATGTGCTCGGCCAACCAGCCTTCGTCATGTGCGATGGCAGAGGCGATGCGCAGCGCGTAGCACTTCTTGCCCAACAGGGCGTTGCCGCCGTAGCCGGAACCGAAGGACCAGATGGCACGGTCCTCCGGGAAGTGCACGATGTACTTGGACGGATTGCACGGCCAGGCCACGTCCTGCTGGCCGGGTTCCAGTGGAGCACCCACGGAGTGCAAGCACTCGACGAAGAACGCGTTGGTGTCATCCATCTTCTTCAACACGTCCGCACCAATGGTGGCCATGATGCGCATGGAGCAGACCACGTACGGGGAGTCAGAGATCTCCACGCCGTATTTGGGGTCATCAGCATCAAGGTGACCCATCACGAACGGGATCACGTACATGGTGCGCCCACGCATGGAACCACGGAAGCGATCCCGCAGGATCTCCTTCATCTCCTGCGGGTCTTCCCAGTTGTTGGTGGGGCCTGCAGCCTTGGCGGTCTTGGTGCAGATGAAGGTCCGCTCCTCCACCCGGGCAACGTCATCCGGATCAGAGAAAGCGGCGAATGAGTTGGGGAACTTTTCCGGGTCGAGCCGCACCAAGGTGCCGGCCTCAACCATCTCCTCCGTCAGGGACTTCCACTCAGCCTCAGACCCGTCAACCCAGTGGATGCTCTCCGGCTGGGTGAGTTCAGCGACTTCACGCACCCAGGTCAACAACCGCTGGTGCGTGGTGGGCGCCTGGTCAAGACTCTTCTGAGCCTCCGCGGAGAGTTCCTGCGTTGTGTCGGTGGGCTTCTGAGCCATGGACGTGTCTCCTCATTGAGGCCGTGCGTTGATCAAAACCACCTCTCAGACCTCACCATTGAGGTCCCCCACCCTGCCGGGCGCCGGGTCGAGCTGGCCGAACTTTGGTGTGATGAAAGTCTACCTGTTCCCTACGTCACCACAGCGGGGTTCACTGTCCCCCATGATGCCTGTTATGACCCTGAAAGGCACCCCCACACCACTCCCGATCCCTGCGCTGACGCGGGTGTGAACACTCACCAGAATTAGCGCATGATTGTTTTGCGTATGTGGTTGATCACGCTCTAGAGTGATCCCGCACAACGTTAGGGTTGCCTAACCTGAGCTTTGACTCATTCTTGTATGCCTTTTGACCACGGGGGTTGACCATGACCGACTCGCAGTACCTGACTGAGGCCCGGAACCTTGGCACTGGTTCCTTCTCCCGGCGTTCTGCCCTGACCGGGTTGGCAGCCTTTGGCGCGCTGGCGTTGGCAGGCTGCCAGACGGGGCCGTCCTCGGATGACGACGCCGCCAACGATGCCCAAGGTGACTTCCCGCGCACGGTTGAGCACGTCTACGGTTCCACCACCATTGACGAAGCCCCGCAGCGTGTGGCCACCATTGCCTGGGTCAACCAGGACGTGGTCCTGGCCCTGGGCGTGGTTCCCGTGGGCATGGCTGCCACAGATTTCGGCGGCAACGACAACCAGTCCACGGACTGGTTCGACGACGCCCTGGCCGAGAACAGTGGCGAAGAGCCCACCAAGTGGAGCGAGACCGACGGGCTGGACTTCCAGGCCATCGCCGCAGCGGAGCCCGACCTGATTGTGGGCGTCTACTCCGGGATGACGGAGGAGGACTACAACCATCTCTCCGAGATCGCCGACACCATTGCCCCGCCCAAGGACACCGCAGCCTTTGGTGCTGCCTGGGATGAGACCACCCGCATGATCGGTCAGGCCCTGGGCCGTGACGACCAAGCCGAGGACCTCATCAGCTCCGTGGAGGAGCAGCTGTCCCAAGCAGCTGAGGAGAACCCGCAGCTGGAGGGCAAGACCTTCATCTACGGCACCGTGGATCCGTCTGCCGAAGAGCAGATCAGCATCTACACGGATGTGGACAACCGGCCCCGCTTCCTCAAGGCCTTGGGCATGGAACAGGCACCCGTGGTGGTGGAGGCCGAAGGCGAGCAGCCGGATGCCTTTTTCATCGGGTGGTCGCCAGAACGTGCGGATGAACTCGAGTCAGACGTCCTGGTGTCCTGGGCCGCTGACGAATCCGCACGTGATGCCATTGAGTCCGATGATCTACTGAACAAGATCCCGGCCGTGGCCAATGACCGCCTGGTGCTGCAGACCGACGGCCAGGAGACGCTGTCCGTCTCAGCAGCCTCTCCGCTGAGCATCCCGTGGGCCATCCAGAACGTGGTTCCCCAGATCGCCCAGGTGCTGGCCCCTACAGAAAGCGCAAGCCCCACGGCATGAGCACTGCCCTACGGATGACTCCGTGGGTTGCGCTGGCCGTTGCGGTGGTCCTGACGATCACCGCAACGGCCGCGTCGCTGTTCTGGGGGTCTCGCACCATTGAACCGAGCACCGTGACCTCGGTTCTGCTGCGCGTGCCCGGGATTCTGATGGGTCAGGATTCCGGGGCATCTGCGGAGATGGACACAGCCGTGGTCCTGGCGCGCATTCCGCGAACACTCACCGCCATTGTGGTGGGCGCAGCCCTGGCAGTTGCGGGGGCAGGCATGCAGGGGATCAGCCGCAACCCGTTGGGAGATCCTGGGCTCCTGGGGCTCTCCGCCGGAGCAGCTGCAGGGGTGGTGCTGGGCCTGGGGTGGTTGGGAATCCACACCAGTTGGCAGATCGCAGTGGCCGCGCTGGCCGGTTCCACACTGGCCGCGTTGCTGGTTTTCGGCATCTCCCAGGTTGGCGGGGGTGCGCCCACCCCGATTGGCCTGACCTTGTCCGGGGCCGCGGTCAATGCTGGATTCGTGGCGGTGACTTCTGCCGTGGTGTTGACCAATCAGGCAGTTCTTGAACGCTTCCGGTACTGGAACGTTGGTTCGGCGTCCAGGTCGGAGACCACCGATCTGCTGACTACGGCACCTCTGATCGCCCTGGGGATTCTGCTGGTCCTGCTGGGTGCCTCCGGACTGAACGCCATGGCGCTCGGTGACGAGTTGGCGCACGGGTTGGGAGTCAACCTGGGGCTGCAGCGCACCACCGTGTTTGTGGGTGTGGTCATTCTGGCGGGGGCTGCCACCGCCGTGGCCGGGCCGATTGCTTTCGTGGGATTGCTGATCCCGCACGCGATCCGGCGAATTGTGGGGGGCGACTACCGGTGGATCATCACCTTGAGTCTGCTGCTGGGACCCTCCCTGCTGCTGATTGCGGACACCCTGGGACGGGTGGTGGCCCCGCCGCAGGAGATCTACGTTGGCATCACCACGGTGGTCCTGGGAGTCCCCGTCCTACTGGTGCTGCTGCGCCGCAGGAAGGGGATGGCCCTGTGAAAGCTGCACAAGTCCACACCCTTCGCCGTCGCCAGGCCCGACGCCACACCCTGCTGCTGGTGGGACTGTTCACCGCCGTGCTGGCCATGATGGCCATGCGCGTCCTGCTGGGGCAGTACACCGTGACCATCCCTGATTTTTTCCGCATCCTGGGCGGCGAACGCATCCCGGGTGCCACGTTCATAGTCATGCAGGACAAACTCCCCCGGGCCCTGTTGGGTGCGGCCGCGGGCCTGGCTTTCGGCATTGCCGGGGCATTGTTCCGCTCCGTGTTGCGCAATCCACTGGCCAGCCCTGACGTTCTGGGCATCAACGCCGGTGCGGCTGCCGGAGCCGTGACCGCCATGTACTTCCTGGGTGCCGCCGGCACCGGCCTGGCCTGGGCCGCGCTGGCCGGGGGCATCGCAGCCGCCTGCCTGATTGCTGCGGTCTCCACGTCCCTGGGCGCGGGAACCGGCCGTTCCGGCATAGTGGGCGAGCGCTTCCTGCTGGCGGGTATCGGTGTGGCCGCCTTGGCCCAGGCCGTGGTGATGGGGCTGATGACCCGACTGTCCACCCAGAACGTCCAGACCGCCGCGGTCTGGACCGCAGGTTCCCTGAACTCCTCCACCTGGGACCGGCTGACGCTGGTGGCTGTCGTGCTGGTGCTGGCAGTTCCCCTGGCCGTGTTGGTGCAGCGTTCGCTGCAACCGGCCGGGCTCGGCACCGAGCTGGCCGTGGGCCTGGGGTCCCGACCCGGGGTGGCCCAGGCAGGTGCGCTGGGGCTGGGAGTGGCCCTGGCCGCCGTCGCCACCGCTGCAACGGGCCCACTGGCCTTTGTGGCCCTGCTCTCCACTCCGATTGCTGCAGCACTGCACGGCGGCAAGATCTCCGTTCTGGCCAGTGGGGCCGTGGGCGCATTGATTGTGGTTGCGGCGGACATGGTGGGGGCTGAAATGTTGGGGGAGGCCCGGCTTCCGGCAGGAGTGATCACAGGTGCCATCGGCGCGCCCGTGATGCTCTGGCTCCTGGTGCAACTACGGCGAGGAAAGCAGTCATGATCGAACCGATCTTCCAGACACAAGGGCTCAGCCTGGGTTACGGCAGCCGGGTTGCGGTGACTGATGTGGACCTGAGCATCGCCCCCAACCAGACCACGGTGCTGATCGGGGCCAACGGCTCCGGAAAGTCCACCCTGTTCAAGGGCCTCTCCCGCCAACTCACGGCCCGCACCGGCTCCATCCGCTTCAACGGCACGGAGCTCAACAGCCTGCGCCCTAAGGCCTACGCCCGCCAGGTGGCCCTGCTCCCCCAGGCCCCGGTGGTACCGGAGGGACTCACAGTGCTTGAACTGGTGGCCCGCGGACGCCACCCCCACCGGCGGTGGTGGGGCGCACCTTCCCCCGGGGACGACGACGCCAGTGCCCGAGCCCTGTCCATGACCAACCTGTCCGGTCTGGCCGAGCGGCCCGTGGATGAACTCTCCGGCGGTCAACGCCAGCGCGCGTGGATCGCCCTGGTGCTGGCGCAGGACACCCCCACGGTGCTGCTGGATGAGCCCACCGCCGCGCTGGACCTGGCCCACCAGGTGGAGCTGCTGGACCTGCTGCGTGGTTTGCGCCGACCGGACGGGACCCGCACCACCGTGGTGGCCGTGCTGCATGAACTGAACCTTGCCGCCCGGGTTGCCGACCGGGTGATCGCCCTCAAGGATGGTCGCGTGGCACTGGCCGGCACACCGTCCCAGGTGTTCACCCCGGAGGTCCTTCAGGACGTGTTCGATCTCAAGGCCGACGTGATCCAGGACCCCACCGAAGGCCACCCGGTGATTCTTCCGCGAGGCCGCACAGAGTCGGCACTGGTAGCACTCCCCGAAGATCCGCTGGTTGGTGAAAGGAGCTGACATGACACAGACCACCGCATCAGGACCCACCGTGATCTGCGCGCAAGTGACCGTCACCGGGGTCCACCAGCTCTCCCCCACGTTCCGGCGCATCACGGTGGCCGGGCCTGAACTGGCCGAGTTCTCCACCAACGTGGTGGGCACAGGTGAGCGGATCACCTGCCGGGACGCCTACATCAAACTCCTGGTGGCGCCGGAGGACGCAGAGCCTTCCCGGCCCGAACTCACCATGGGCTACCGCGCGTGGTTCGCTCAACCGCAGGAACAGCGCGGGTACCTGCGGACCTACACCGTGCGCTGCGCCGAATGGGTTGCTTGGGGCCAAACCCACGTGCCGGAACTGACCCTGGACTTTGTTCTCCACGCGGAAGACCACGGTCCGGGCGGTACCTGGGCCTTGAACGCCGAGGTGGGCCAGACCGCCTTCATCCTGGGTCCTGGCCAGGATGAACCAGCATGGGCCTCCTGGGGACCGGGGCGGGCACGCCGAATCGTGGCGGTCGGGGACGAAACCGCAGCCCCTGCCCTGCTGTCCATCATCGAAGAACTCCAGGAGAACACCACCGCACAACGTGTGAACGTAATCGTGGAAGTACCCACGCGAGCGGACCTCCCCGACGTCGTCGTGCCACCGGAGACCACTGTTCACACCCTGGCGCGTTCCGACTCCGGCGCGCACGGCACCGGATCGGTACGCGAACTGGCGCACGTCCTGGAGCTGCCCACGTTCTGCGTTGCCGACGTCCTGGCCGGACGCCGCCCCGAGCGGGTGACCGGCTCGGTGCCCACTGTGGACCCGGAGCAGATGTGGGAGGTGGCTGATCCTGAAGCCGAACGTGACACCTACGTCTTCCTGGCCGGTGAGGCGGCCAGCGTCAAAGCCTGGAGGCGGCTGTGTGTTGACGCCGCAGGCATCCCCAAGGAGAACGTGTCCTTCATGGGCTACTGGCGCCGCGGACACGCAGAATCGTGAGCACAACTACGCCCCTCCGATTTGCCCACCCGGCCCAACGCGCGTAATGTAATCACCTGTTCGCGACGCCAACGGCACGCGAACTCTGGTTTGCCTGAGCAATCAGCTGACCATGCGCCACTAGCTCAACGGATAGAGCATCTGACTACGGATCAGAAGGTTGGGGGTTCGAATCCCTCGTGGCGCACTTTTAATGTGCGGCCTGACCTGGAGCGATCCGGGTCAGGCCGTTTCTGTTTCCCACCGCTCTGCCGAGCTCCCACCGGGGTGCCAGATCACCGGTCACACGGTGGGCAACCGCACGTTCTGTGGGAACTCGAGAACCCCGTGGGGCCTTGACGAAGAGCGAATTCTCAGTAGCGCTGACCGCTGGCGGCCGGGATGGCGGCCAGGACCTCAAGATCCTCAGTGTCCAGTTGCAGGTCCGCAGCCTGCGCGTTTTCCGCCAGATGCTCCAAGCTACTGGTGCCGGGAATCGGCAGTGATACTCCCCCGTCCAGGGAGGGCAGCATGGTCCAGGCAATCGCAACGGCGGCCATGGGAACCCCGTGCTTGTCGGCCACGGCACGGATGGGCGGCAGGACGGCGTCGTCGTTGGTGGAGCGGGCTTGGTCGGTGAACCGGGGGTTCTCGGCGCGGAAATCACCCTCCGGGAACTTCCGCCCTGCCAGGGCACCGCTCAGGTAGCCACGCCCTACGGGGGAGAACGGCACGAACACCGCGGCATGCTCCCGGCACCAGCCGATCACGTCTCCGGCGGGATCCCCGTCCGAGGTGTGGCCTGAGCCGTCCGGGTCGCGGGTCCACAACGACTACTCGGACTGGACCGCAGCCACAGGGTGGATGGTCTGCGCACGCTCCAGCTGTTGAACGGAGACCTCCGAAAGCCCGATCGAGCGCACCTTGCCGGCCTGCACCAACTCGGCCATGGCACCCCAGGTGTCCTCCAAGGCAACATCGGAATCGATGCGGTGGACGTAGTAGAGGTCGATCGTCTCGGCCCGCAACCGCCGCAGAGTGTCGTCAATGGCCTGGCGAATGTAGTCCGGGTCCCTGCACCGTTCAGTCTTGGGCGGATCAAGCTGCTCGGCCCGCAGCCCCACCTTGGAGCACAAGAACGTGCGGTCATAACGGTCATGCAGGGCAGCGCCCACCAGTTCCTCGTTGGCCCCGCCCCCGTACAACGTTGCCGTGTCCACAAAGTTCATGCCGGAATCCACTGCGGCACGCAGCACATCCTGTTTGGCCCGCTCGGTGAGCCCGGTGCGTTCCAGCATCCAACTGAGCCCCATGGCCCCGAAGCCCACGGCCCCAACAGGGTCACCGGTGGGAGTGAACACGGTGTTCTTCACGGCATCTCCTTCTTGAACGGCCACAAGCTGATGGCCACTTCCACCGGAACACGACGCCGGTGAGTTGCCTTGACCTCACCAGGATCCTTCAGCGCGGGGCACCATGAAATCAGTCAGGCGGGCATCTGCCCCGTCCAGGGCATCCCAACTCTGGGTGGTTCGCAACACGGCCATGCCGCTGGTGGGATATCCACCTGAGAGGTCCATCACGGCGTCCATGTCCGAGTCCGCGCCGGACAGACGCATGGCCACATCCTGCACGGCCGGTTGATGGCAGATCACCATAAGGGTCTGCACTGAATCCGGGACGGCATTGATCTCCGCCAGAACCTGGATCTCGGATGCCTCATACAGCCGCTCCGAAAGGTTTGCGGTGGGCGCCAGGTCCCCCAGCTCAGAGGACACCCAGGTGCAGGTCTGGCGGGTGCGCAACGCGGAGGAGCACAGGATCATCTCCGGTGCCAGATTGTTCTCCAGCAACCACTGACCTGCCAGGGGGGCATCCGCCTCCCCGTCAGGGCTGAGAGACCGCTCATGATCATCCACACCCCAGCCGGCTCCGGCTGTTGCGTGACGCATGAGGATCAGCACGCGTTCGTCATGACGTGGGGCATCTGCTCGAGTGCTCATGCCGCCATGTTCTCACGAGGCCGGCACCCGGCCCCGTGCATCAGATGGAGTATTCCGGAGCCGCCCAGACCACTACTTCCGGGTGGTCGTAGAAGCGGTAACCCTGACCGCGCACGGTGCGGACGGTGTTGGCCAACCGCCCCAGCTTGGAACGCAGGCGCCGGATGTGAACGTCGATGGTGCGTTCGTTGGGAACGTCCTCAGCACCTGACCACAGGTTGCCGATCAATTCTCCACGTCCCACCGTGCGTGCCCCGTTCTCCACCAGGTAGTTCAGCAGTTCGAACTCCTTGTACGTCAGGTTCAGCACATCCCCGTCCAGGAGGACCTCCCGACGGGAAAGGTCGATCAGGACGCCGGCAGACTGTGAGGCACGGGGTTCAGAGTCGACGACG
>NZ_JROX01000220.1:0-1144 GCF_000800955.1 Kocuria sp. ZOR0020 | reverse complement strand
TTACTGTACGTGTATTTTTTTCATTCGCTTGTGCTGTTACTGTGATGATTGCCATTTAATTATTCCCCTTTTTCTGTTTCTTGCTGTGCTAACCAAATCTTCATGATGTCGGTAATTTCTTTTTTAGTCTTATTTTTCAAGCTGTCAATATTTTGGTATCCTAGTTGTTCAGCTCGTTTTATAAGTGGCTGAATCTCTCTAAGTCGTTGTTTTTCTGCTTCAAGCTCTTTTTGTTCTTCTGTTAGAACTGGTAAATCTTCATTTGCATAAATATATAGCCCTAAACCATGACGAGCAATTGCCTTAACTAGTCCACGCTGAATGGCTTTATTTACGTCCATAGAAGTCAGTTTTTCAACTGGGATAGATTGGTTACGATAGTCCATTACAGGCAAGTATTCAATGTGCTCCAAGCCCTCAATAGTCATACCAACCTTAACCCATGCTGTGCGACCGTCTGTGTGATAATTTAACCCTTGTTCATTTTCATAAACTTTACTGTTAGCTTCAGGATATACTTTTTTAACTTCAGACCATGCATATGCCCAACTAAGATAATCTAAATTATTCTTTTTGCTTTTCTTATCATTTACATTAATAACGCTTAGTTCTTCAAATACACTCATTCGATAACCTCTTCTCTCCAACCTTGGCTTTTAAGCTCTGAGGCTTTTGTCAAATCAGATTCACTAGATAAATAAAACTCCGAAGCATACTTTTTTGACAAAGTGTGAAAAGCATGCCCAAAGTAAAGTTTACCTTTCTCGCTTGCATGATTTGCTTCATTAAATTCTAAATACATTACTGACACTTTTTCCTTTGCTGTATCTGAATCTTTCTCTTTTTTAAGTTTTTCAGTAACTTTTTTCACAACTTCTTCTAGCTGTTTTTCATCAAATTTAATATTAATTGTTTCCATTTACTCCTCTTTCTACAATGAAGACGTCGCCTTGTCTTGTAATTTCAATATTATATTTAAGCATAGGCAGGATCCAACCTTTACCCCAATAGCTCCATAATTCGCTTATCAAGCCATATAAGCACTCGTTAGGCTCTGCCCTATACTTTGTTTCGTTCATTTCCTCAAGCTCTTTAGATAGCTTTCTGACACCTCTAGCGTAATGTTTACTAGCTTTTTCTTCTG
>NZ_JROX01000219.1:0-12291 GCF_000800955.1 Kocuria sp. ZOR0020 | reverse complement strand
CAACGGCACCGGCTGCCACAACAGCAGATCCAGAAACGGAAGTTGAACAGGCCGTGGCTGATCTGGTCCACGTTCGTGGGCAGGCGCTCCGGGATGATGATTCCGCAGCCTTGGAGGGGGTTTACACCCCAGAGTCACCGGCCCTGGAGGCGGATCGGCATACGTTGGATCAGCTGGAAGCCGATCCCGCCACGGGTCACCATGCCTTCTCCGACTTGAGCATGGAGGTCAAACCGGGGAGCACGCAGGTGACGGAGGCAACCGCAACCTCAGCCCGGGTGAGAACCGCCGTTGATGCCCAGGGGCTGCCAGCCGGCCAGACGACGTCGCAAGAAATCGAGGCCACCGTGGTCAAGACCCAGGGCGGGTGGCGTCTGGAAACAGTGAAACCGCGGTGAACAGCATTCAGGCAATGCCGTTCACCGCGGTCGGTGATGTGTGACCTTCTGGCCACGGACACATCAGGATGCGGGTCTCACCACATGACGGCCACAATCATGGCGATCAGGGCGGTGCCGCCCGTGCCGTGAGCCAAACCCGTGGAGACGGCCTCGCCCTTGCGCTGCTTGCGCCATCCGATCAGGGCGGCAATGAACACACCCAGTGCCAGCAGCAGCTTGACACCGATCTTGGCGTGGTTGACCACGATGTCCGGGTTGAACTCGTTGAGCGTCACCAGCAACAGACCGGAGACCAGCATGGCGATCGAAGCACCGAACTGCCATCCAGTGACAGTGGGCTTCCGGAAGGTGGCGATCCAGGTGCCGATGATGACGGCGGCACCGAATAGGTGAACCAGAACAAGCAGAGAATGCACAAAATCCATGCTGCGAGCCTACTAAAGAGCTCCCTGCCGCCGCGGTGGTTGCCAGGGATACCCGGTGAGGGGTATGCCACAACAGGCAATCTGCACCGGGCGCGGCTTCCTCCAACGAAGACGAAGGGTTGGGGTTCCACGTGCTTGGCACGTGAAACCCCACCCCTTCACCACGGTGGTCACCGACTACAGCGGCTGGTCGTGTGAGTTGCACCCGGAGGGCAACTCACACGGCGTCACAGCTCCAGCGCACCCTCAAAGCGGCCCTCTTCCAGGCGTGCCTTCATGGTCTGCAGGAAGCGACCGGCGTCGGCACCGTCCACGATCCGGTGATCGTAGGTCAGGGACAGGTAGCACATGTGGCGAATGGCGATCACGTCATTGCCATCGGCGTCCTGGATGACCATGGGGCGCTTCACGATCGTGCCCGTGCCCAGGATGGCAACCTGGGGCTGGTTGATGATCGGGGTGTCGAACAGTGCGCCAAAGGAACCGATGTTGGTGATGGTGAACGTGCCACCGGTCAACTCATCGGGGCCAATGGAGCCGTCCTTGGCGCGGGCACCCAGGTCAGCGATCGAGGAAGCCAGCCCGGGCAGCTGCATGTCGCCGGCGTTGCGGATCACGGGAACCAAGAGGCCGCGCGGCGTGTCCACGGCAATGGCCAGGTCCTCGGAGCCGTTGTAGACGATCTCCTTCTGATCTTCCTTGAAGGTGCAGTTCAGGGCGGGGTTGGCCTTCAAAGCCTCCGCCACGGCCTGAGCGAAGAACGGCAGGAAAGTCAGCTTGGCGCCGTGCTTCTCCTGGAAGCCGTTCTTTGCCTTGTTGCGCAGAGAAGCCACGCGGGTCATGTCCACCTCGGTGACCTGCGTCAGCTGAGCGGACTCCTGCAGGGACTCGCGCATGCGCTTGGCAATGGTCATCCGAATGCGCGGAGCCTTCTCCGTGGTACCTCGCTTGTCCGAAACGGGGAGGATGGTGGTGGGCTCGCCGTTGTCCGCCACCGGGGTGAAGGAGGACTTGCCGGAACCGGAGGACGCCGGAGCGGACTCGGCAGCGGCCAGCACGTCCTGCTTGCGGATACGTCCACCCACACCAGTGCCCTTGACAGAGCCCAGGTCAACGCCCTTGTCCTTGGCCAGCTTGCGCACCAAGGGAGTCACGTAGGCGCTGCCAGAATCCCCTGAGGACTCGGCCGCTGCACCGCCAGAAGTACCGGTGGACTCTTCAGCCTTCTTGGGGGCTTCGGCCTTCTCCGGTGCTGCTTCATTCTGGGAGTCGTCCTTGGCTGATTCCTTGGTCTCGGAAGAGGCCTTCTTGTCTGCGGCCTCGTCCGTGGCCTCCGGGGTGGAGGAGGACGTTGCGGCGTCCTCGATCTCCTCGGCGGAGTCAGCGGAATCACCGGAGTCGGCAGATTCTGCAGATTCGGCCGAGTCCTCAGATTCAGCAGAATCCTGGGAGTCCTGGGAGTCATCCGAGGAGCCCGCGGCGTCGGCGTCACCGATCAAGGCCAGAACCTGGCCGACCTCGGCGTCCTCGTCCTCCTGGACCTTGATCTCCAGCAGGGTGCCCGCCACGGGGGAGGGAACCTCGGTGTCGACCTTGTCGGTGGAGACCTCCAGGAGGGGCTCGTCCACCTCAACCTCTTCGCCGACTTCCTTGAGCCAACGGGTCACGGTGCCCTCGGTCACGGACTCACCCAAGGCGGGCAGAGTGACCTCCGTACCGGAACCACCCGAGGACTTCTTGGGAGCGGACTCGGCGTCCTTGTCCTGGGCCGGTTCCTCGGACTGGTCAAAGCCTCCGGACTCATCGTCGGAGTCCTGGGACTCGTCCGTAGCTTCTTCTTCTGCGGAATCCTCCGAGCTGGAATCCGAGTCGGAATCACCGGATCCGGAACCGTCTCCGATGACCACCAGAGGTGCGCCCACCTCAACGTCTTCGTCTTCTTCGACCAGGATCTTCTCGATCACACCGGCCACGGGAGAGGGGACCTCGGTGTCCACCTTGTCCGTTGAAACTTCAACCAGGGGTTCGTCGACGGCGACTTCGTCGCCGACTTCCTTGAGCCAACGGGTCACGGTGCCTTCGGTGACGGATTCACCGAGGGCCGGAAGGTTCACGGTTTCTGACATTGTCTGACCGTCTCTTTCTTCTGTGCGCTGATGACAGCTTGTGCGTGGTGTCTGGAGGGCGAAGGTGTCGCTGATCGGTGTGGCCCGGCCCGGGACGGACCGGGCCACACCGGATGATCAGCCGTGCAGGGGAGTGCCTGCCAAGGCCATGGCAGCTTCGCCGATGGCTTCGTTCTGAGTCGGGTGGGCGTGGATGAAGGCCGCCAGGTCCTCGGGGTAGGCCTCCCAGTTGACGATCAACTGGCCTTCGCCGATCTGCTCGGAGATTCGCTTGCCGATGGCGTGGAAGCCGATGATGGGGCCGTCCTTCTCCCGGACCAGCTTGACGATGCCGCCGGTGCCCAGGATGGAGGACTTTCCGTTGCCCAGCAGGTTGTACTCGAAGGTCTGGACGTTTTCCTTGCCGAACTTCTCCTCAGCCTTGGGCTGGGTGTAGCCCACAGAGGAAATCTCCGGTTCGGTGAAGGTCACCTTGGGAATGTTGACGTCCTCAACGGTCACCGGGTTCAGGCCAGCGATCTCTTCGGCCACGAATCGGCCCTGCTGGTAACCGCGGTGAGCCAGCTGCACGCCGGGAACGATGTCGCCGATCGCGTAGATGTTGCCCACACCGGTGTGCAGACGATCGTTGGGGGTCACAAAGCCGCGATCCATGGGGATGCCAACTTCCTCGTAACCCATCTCAGCGGTGTTGGGCCCGCGGCCCACGGCCACGAGCACGACGTCGGCCTCGAAGACCTTGCCGTCAGCCAGAGTGACCTTGGCGCCGTTCTCGTCCTGCTCCACCTTCTCGAAGAAGGTGCCCAAGTTGGACTTGATGCCCTTCTTTTTGAATTCCTTCTCCAGGATCTTGATGATCGCGGGGTCCTCGTTCGGAACCAAGTGGTCCAGGCCTTCAATGACCGTGACCTCCACACCGAAGGAGTTCCACATGGAGGCGAACTCGCAACCGATCACGCCACCGCCCAGAACGATCGCGGACTTGGGCGTCCAGTCGATTTCCAGTGCCTCGGTGGAGGTCATGATCCGGTCACGGATCTCGATGCCCATGGTCTTGGACACGGAACCGGAAGCCAGGACGATGTGCTTGCCGGTGTAGGTGGTGCCGTTGGCCTCAATGGTGTTCTCACCGGTGAGCTTGCCGAAACCATCCACCACGGTGATCTTCTTGGACTTCAACAAGCCCTGGAGCCCCTTGAACTTCCCAGCCACGATGCCGTTCTTGTAGTCACGCACAGCACCCATGTCCACGGAGTCCACGGACAGCTTCACGCCGTACTTCTCTGACTCCTTGGCATCCGCCAAGAGCTCGGCGGAGTGCAGGTAGGCCTTGGTGGGGATGCAACCCCAGTGGAGGCAGGTGCCACCCACCTTGCTCTTTTCGAACAGGGCCACGGTGTAACCCAGCTGCACGGCGCGAAGTGCTGCCGCGTAACCGGCGCTGCCGCCGCCCAGTACCAGAATGTCGAATTCGTTCTCCGCCACGGATGATGCTCCCTTGCTCATTGATCCTCTAGCGACGCCTCCATGCGGGCCGCGCCAGGCTCACTGTGGTTCAGGCCCACTCTAGTCAAGCGAACTGTTCCTCAGCCACACGAGCCGGGCGCGGCGTCCTGGCTTACGTCACACAGGCCGGCCTGCCACCAGCTCGATTGCGGCAAACATGGTGCGGACGCCAAAGCCCGTGCCTTGCTTTGGGGTGTAGCCCCACGGCTTGGACTCGTTGAAGGAGGGACCGGCGATGTCCAGGTGTGCCCAGGGGCCCACCGGCTCGATGGCCGATTCCTCAGCGGACTCCTCGGCACCGGCGAATTCTTTGAGGAACAGACCGGCCGAGAGCATCCCGCCGTTTCGGTCGCCGATGTTCTTGATGTCCGCCACGTCCGAATCCAGCGAAGCCCGCAGGTGGTGGGGCAGCGGCATGGGCCACAGATCCTCACCCGAGGCCACAGATGCGGCCAGAACGGTCTCCACGGCGTCGTCGTCGCCCATGACCCCGGCGGTCTGGGCGCCCAGGGCCACCATCTGGGCCCCGGTCAGCGTTGCGATGTCCAGCAGCAACCCGGGATCCTCCTCGCGCGCTGCCACCAGGCCGTCGGCCAGAACCAGTCGGCCTTCAGCATCCGTGTTGAGCACCTCCACGGTGCGCCCACCACGGATGGTGATGACATCGCCTGGGCGCGTTGCCGTGGATGACGGCATGTTCTCGGCCAGACACAACCACCCGGTCACGGACACGGGCAGTTCAGCTTCGGCTGCGGCGAACACAGTGGCCAGAACGGCGGCGGCGCCTGCCATGTCGGACTTCATGGTCATCATGGAGTTGGCCGGCTTCAAGGACAATCCACCGGAGTCGAAGGTGATGCCCTTGCCCACCAGTCCCACGGACTCCACCGGCTTCTTGGGCTCCCACCCGATGCGCACCAGGCGTGGCGGGCGTGAAGCGCCCTGACCCACACCGATCAGCCCACCGAATCCGCCCTGCTCCAGCTCGGATTCATCCAGGACCTCCACGGAAACGCGGCCCGCCGCCTGTCCTGCAAGGTCCTGGGCCAGCTGTGCCACGGAGGCCGGGTACACGGTGTCCGGGGAAAGCGTCACCAGAATCCTGGCACGGGCCACGGCGCGGCCCAGGATCTCTGCCCGGGCCAAGGCCGTGCTCACGGCCTTGGCGTCCAGACCAGCGGTGAGCAGGGTGGCCTTGGCCAACGGAGCGCCCACCGTGTGGGCGGACTTCCCCTTCTGTGCGGCAAAGGAGTAAGCGCCGAGCGTGATCCCTTCCGCAACCGCTGCGGCCTCCTCAACGGTTTCCACGGGCAGGGCGAAGACTGCGTGTTCAGTCTTGGTCAAAGCGCGGGTGGCTGCACCGGCTGCACGGCGCAGCCCCTCAGCGGCCGAGTTGGCTTCATGACCTTTGCCCAAGCCGGTCAGCACAATCACGGGCCACGGGGAACCCTTGGGTGCTGCGATCTTGCGGACATCGTCCACCGCGCCCGTGGCGCCCACCGCCACGGCTTGCTCCTGGAGGTTCTCCGGCAGGGCCTTGGCATCGGACGGAAGGACGACTGACGGGCCCTCCGCTGTCTTGGCGACGGCGATGACCACGGCATGTGCAGTGTTCTTGCTGAGCTTCTTGTCCGTGGCGGAGACGGCCACGGACTGAGCTGGGAGCAACTGCAGCAGCGTGGGGGCTTCCGGAGTGGTGTTCTGGGACGGGCGGGCGGTGCGGCGTCGCGGTGTGGCCGATGAACGGGGCATGTGATCTCTGCCTTCCTTGTGAGGTGTGGCGGTGATGGCGCCACCGACAAGCGATTCTTGGGACGTAGTGGAGATGCTATCTGTGTCCTCGGACACCACATTGGGTTGAACTCGGGCTGTTCGCCCCCAGCAGGGGTTCAGTGGTGCGTCGTCGTCTCCGGTGATGGCTCCACCAATGGGCCCCGACGCGGGTGCACCGGTGGGCGCACAGGGGAATCACGCTGGGGAATAAGGTGCCGGCCGTCCACCGTTGACTGTGCCTGGGCCGGTGGGTCCGTGGCGCCGTCACGGTGCGCTCACGGATACGGTGCTGCGCCCGCGTAGAGTTTCCAGAACCTTCACATCCAGGAGCGAACCGTGGTTGATCCTTCCGAGTTGTACTTGGGCAATCCCAGCCTGCTGGATGACCCGCGCCTTCACGGGGCACCGTTGATCATTTCCCTGTCCGGGTATGCGGAGGGCGGCCAGATCAGCGATCAGATCCGCGAGACACTGCTGGAATCCCTGCCCCATGACGTCCTGGCCCGGTTCGACCCCGACCAGCTGCGGGATTACCGCGCCCGGCGGCCCCATGTGCGGTTCGTGGAGGACCACTTTGAGCGTGTGGACACTCCGGAACTGACCCTCTACGGACTCACCGATCCCCTGGGACGGCACTTCAGCCTGTTGACCGGGCCGGAGCCTGACTTGCAGTGGAACCGTTTCATGGACGCCGTGGTGGATCTTGCCCAGCGCTTGGACACATCGATCGTGATGAACGTGACCGGTATTCCCATGCCCGTGCCGCACACCCGGCCGTTCCTGGTCTCCGTGCACGGAACACGAACCGATCTGGTGGCCCAGAATCACAACCAACGTCCAGTGGCCGAGATGAGTTCTTCCATGGCTCAGCAGCTGGAGATCCGTTTCGGTGAGCTGGGGCTGGACACCATTGGGTTCACGGTGCACGTGCCGCAGTACTTGGCCGATGCCCGCCTTCCGCAGATCACTGTGACAGCTTTTGAGCACGTGGCTGCTGCCACCGGCCTCACCCTGCCCACAGACGTTCTGCGCGACGCCGGGGCGGATGTGATTCAGCGCATCGAGGAGCAGGTCTCCGGGGCCCCGGAGGTGCAGGCCGTGATCGAATCCATGGAGAACCGCTACGACGAGGTCGTGGAGGACACAGGTCAACGGTCCCTGTTGGCAGGAGATGAATCCGAACTGCCGGATGCTGACGAGATCGGTGCGGCAGTGGAGGCCTTCCTGGCCAATCAGCCCGAGGAAGACTGAGCACGGGCATGACCACTGACATCACGGGTGTCAGCGCGCCGTGACGTCACCGCAACGCGGATACCGTCGCGATTCCCCCACGGCCTACCTGATCATGGCCGTGGGCATCCTGGCCTACTTTGTGGCCGTCGCTCAGCGGACCTCCTTCGGGGTGGCCTCCCTGGAGGCAGCTGACCGGTTCCAGGCCACGGCTTCCCAGTTGTCCCTGTTCACCATGCTCCAGGTATTTGTCTACGCCGGACTGCAGATTCCGGTGGGAGTTCTGGTGGACAGGTTCGGTTCCAAGGCCATGGTGGCCACCGGGGCCGTGCTGATGGCGGTGGGCCAAGTGGTGCTTGCCTTGGCCGAGTCCTTGGGCTGGGGCGTGGTGGGCCGTGTGCTGGTGGGTGCAGGGGATGCGGCCACGTTCATCTGTGTGCTCAGGGTCATCCCGGCGTGGTTCTCACTGTCTCGAGCTGCCTTCATGACCATGGTGGTGGGTACGGCGGGCAACCTTGGGCAGCTGTTGTCCGTGGTTCCGTTCAGCGCGCTGCTGGGCTGGGCCGGTTGGACTCCGGCTCTGCTGTCCATGGCTGCCTTGTCCGTGGTGACTGCTGCTCTGGTGACGGCATTTCTACGCGACAGTCCCAAGGGCAATGGTGGGGCCAACCGGTCGCTGGCGATCGCACGTACGCGCGCCGCGGTTGTGAAGAGCCTGCGCGAACCGGCCACAGCCCTTGCGTTCTGGGTGCATTTCTCCGTCCAGTTCATCGGCACGGTTTTTGCGCTGATGTGGGGTTACCCCTATTTGCAGAATGCCCAAGGGATGTCTGCGGGACAGGCCGGCTTTGTCATGACGTTCTTTGTGCTCACCAATCTCCTGGTGGGCTTGAGCATCGGTGGCTGGGTGGCTAGGCGGCCTCACCGACGGGTTCGGCTCTCCTTCATGGTCATGGGCGCAGGATTCTCCGCATGGGGTGTGCTGATTCTGTGGCCCGGCACCGCTCCGTTCGTGGTGGTGCTGGTGGCGGTGGTGGCCATTGCCATGAGCCTGCCGGCCTCCATGGTGGCGTTCAACATCATCCAGTCGTTCACGCCCAGACGCCGGATCGGGACTGCAACGGGGATCACCAACGTGGGTGGGTTCGTGGCGTCTTTGGTGGCCATCTACCTGATCGGCCTGACCTTGGACCTCCAGATGCAGTGGGGCTGGGTGACGGATGCCTACGCACCGGAGGCGTTCCGGGTTGCCATGGCCATGCAGCTGGTGGTGGCCACAGTGGGTGTGGTGGGAATGTCGATCAGTGTGCGTCGGGTGAGGGCACGGTACGGTCCCCGGTCAGTGTGAATTGATGGGCCTCACGACTCCACAGGCTCGGATCCGCGGCCTGTGGTGTCGGCAGTTGTCCACAGATCTCTGAGACCGAACCCATTGCCTGCGCTCACCGGGCACCGTGGAGTCATGAGCAACCATTCCAGTCGCCGCAGCGCCCGCCGCAGCGCCCGCCGCGCCGCACGTACGCGTCACACATCCGCCGGAGAAGCCCGGGGCCACACGGCCTCACGGCGTCGTCGTCGGTCCACAGAAGCCGAAGATCCCTTCCGACCCGTGGCACGGACCGCAGCCGATGTGCTGGCGATCATTCCGCACACCCTGGGATTTTGGCCGCAGGATTCCGTGGCCGTCCTCACCACGACGACGGATTCGGTGGGCCCCTGTTTGCGCGTGGAACTTCCAAGTGTCCAGGAGCTGGAGGATGCGCAGTTCCTGGCCTCATGGACCACCGTGATGGCGGGTTTCCTGGAGTACGACTCGGTGGGGACCTCCATGTTTGTTGCGGTCTACACCGGCGATCCCTCGGTCAACGATGTGGAGAGCACTGACGATGCCCAGGCCACTGAGGCAGCCCAATACGTGGCCCAGCTGGTGGTGCGCGCGATCACCGAAGCCGGAGCGTTGTCCGGACACGACCTTCAGGACGCCTGGTGTCTGCAGGGCACCCAGTGGTGGCCTGTGGCCATGCCATCGGTTGTGGAGGACGCGGAACTGATCCGCAACAGTGCCATCTACGCTGCTTTGGTTTGCGACGGAAGCGTGGTGGAAACCGATCCTGCTGCGGGACTTGGAACTTGGGATCACCCATCCGGATGGACCACAGCTTTCAGCGGTGGCGCCTCGGATTCCCGGCAGGCCCATCCCGACTCCTGGGAGGCTGGCCCCGACTCGTGGAAGGCTGGCCCCGACCCCTGGGAAGATCACCCGGACGTCTGGGAGACCCCAGCGGAGTCGACGCAGGTGCAGACAGGGTCGGCAGACACCCCCTGGTCGCAAGGGGGGGACGATGACCCACTGGCGGAATATGCCTGGCGGATCGGCTACTTGGAGCGCTGGAACCACGTGCTGTCCTCCTTCCAGGACGGTGCACCGTCCACACCCGGCGACAGCCAGGAACTGACCGAACTCATGTTGGGATGTGTGGACCCCAGGGGCCTGGATCTGTTGCTGGCCATGGCTCTCACAGGGGAGATCGAGATCGCACGCCAGGCTTGTGCGCAGTGGGAATCGAATCCTCTGGAGCAGGACAACCACGCACTGCTGAAAGTTGCGCAGGTCATCCTGGGGGAGTGGGAGGGCCAGCCGGACTGGGGCACGGTGGACCGATTCGATCACGTCGTGCAGCGACTCATTTCCATGGTGGCCTCCATCTCCGGGGCCACCGGTGTCAACCCACTTCCCACGGTGGAGGCTTCTCTGTGGTTGGCACGCGCTCACGTTGAGCGCTTCCGCGCTCGCGGTTCCCGGACGCAACTGTGCCTGGCCAGGGCTGAAAACCTCGCTCCATGGCACCCGGGAATCGAGCGCCTGCGTCAATTGTGTGCTGTGAGCCCTGTGCCGCAATGGGCCACCCAACGCGCCACAGCCTGGCACCGGAGCGGGACCTGAAGACTTTCCTCAGAAAAATCACGGATCGGGGAACAAGACACACCGAGTCTTGGTTGCAAGCACCTGAAGACCCTTCATGGAACGGGGGCGAGCTATGATCGCCGTCGGGACTTGACAGGGTCATAGGTGTTATGGCCGGAAGTCACAACACCGCGTCGAGCAACGAAAGGTTCCCAGTGTCACCAGCTGTCACGAACAAGACGACTGCATCCGCCGAGCCCGATGAAGGTACGGACGTGGAGCAGGCGTCGTCGGGCACCACCAGTGCAGGCAAGTCCAATGCCAAGAAGAGCACTGCTGCCAAGAAGACCGCCGCGGCCAAGAAGAGCACTGCTGCCAAGAAGACCACCGCCAGCAAGGCGACTGCAGCCAAGAGGACCACCGCCACCAAGTCAACGGCAAAGCAGTCCACGGCAAAGGACACGGCCGCGGAGAGCACGGCAGAGTCGGGTGCAGAGGAGTCGGAGGTCGCTGCTCCTGCCACCAAGACCGCCCGCACCACGGCCAAGACCGCAGCAAAGTCCGCTTCCACCAAGAAGAAGGCCACTGGCGCTCGCGGGGGTAAGAAGGCGGCGGCTGCTGCCGATGATGAGGACCTGGACTCGGAGGAGGACAACTTCACCGAGGACGACTCCATCGCCGATGACAGCTCGGACGACGTGGACTCCGCCGACGACGCTGAGGATGCCGAGGACCTTGAGGACACCGTGGTGGCTCCGGAAGACGCGGAGAACGCCAAGTCCGGAACCGAGGTTGTTGCCAAGCCCACCGGCAAGACCACAGCATCCCAGGAAGCCGCCCGCGGTTTTGTGCTCTCCACCAATGACGACGACGACGCTCCTGCCCAGCAGGTGGTCTCCGCCGGTGCCACCGCTGACCCCGTCAAGGACTACCTCAAGCAGATCGGCAAGGTTGCGCTGCTCAACGCAGAGCAGGAAGTTGACCTTGCTCTGCGCATTGAGGCCGGCCTGTTCGCCGAGCACAAGTACAAGGACGACGCCGACTCACTGACCCGGGAGCAGAAGAAGGAACTGCGCTGGGTCATCCATGACGGCAAGCGGGCCAAGAACCACTTGTTGGAGGCCAACCTCCGCCTGGTGGTCTCCCTGGCCAAGCGCTACACCGGTCGCGGAATGCTGTTCCTGGATTTGATCCAGGAGGGCAACCTGGGTCTGATCCGTGCCGTGGAGAAGTTCGACTACACCAAGGGCTTCAAGTTCTCCACCTACGCCACCTGGTGGATTCGTCAGGCCATCACCCGTGCCATGGCGGATCAGGCACGTACCATCCGCATCCCCGTGCACATGGTGGAGGTCATCAACAAGCTGGCTCGTGTGCAGCGCCAGATGCTGCAGGATCTTGGCCGGGAACCCACCCCGGAGGAGCTGGCCCAGGAGCTGGACATGACCCCGGAGAAGGTGGTTGAGGTCCAGAAGTACGGCCGCGAGCCCATCTCCCTGCACACCCCGCTGGGTGAGGACGGGGACTCCGAGTTCGGTGACCTGATCGAGGACTCAGAGGCCGTTGTCCCGGCTGATGCCGTGAGCTTCACGCTGCTGCAAGAGCAGTTGCACTCCGTGCTGGACACCCTCTCCGAGCGGGAAGCCGGCGTGGTGGCCATGCGCTTTGGCCTCACCGATGGTCAGCCCAAGACCCTTGATGAGATCGGCAAGGTCTACGGTGTGACTCGCGAGCGCATTCGGCAGATAGAGTCCAAGACCATGTCCAAGCTGCGCCACCCGTCCCGTTCACAGGTTCTGCGCGACTACCTGGACTGATTCTTTCCGGAAGAGTTCTCCCAAGGAGGGCCGCCGCCGTGATTGTCACGGTGAGCGGCCCTCGTTACCTTTTCCGCGGCGCCTGGATCGTCCAGGATGAGCAGGTGC